>JAKSMA010000016.1 GCA_024400895.1 Muribaculaceae bacterium
GCGCACTTAGAGCCACCGCGCCCCCCCCCTCTTATGCGCCTCGGTGACGGTCGTGCCACCAGCCCTCACTGAATAATAAATCGGTGTTAATCGGGTTCAAATCGGATATACTCGGTGTCTCTCGTCCACCATCCACAACCCTATAACCTCACTGACACGTAGGCTTTACACTCCTCCACCCCAAATTTCGGGCCACCATGATGAAAAAAAGCACTTCGCTGGGAGTTGCGAAGTGCCTTGCGCTATTAAACCTATTTAAACTTTAACTTTTTTTGGAAGCATCGTCCTGTAAACTCATCAGTATTGTGGGGGCTGCTGGCCGTTGTATGGTGGCTGCTGGCCATTGCTATAGGGTTGCTGGTATGGGGTGTTGTAAGGGTTGTCAACTGGGCGGCTGGGGACCACAATCCACATAATTATATACCCGATGATGCCTGGGAAACCAGCAAAGAAGAGGGTGAGGAGAACATAAGCCAAACGAACGAGAGTTGGGTCGATATTAAAATATTCTGCTACGCCACCTAAAACGCCAGCGCACACTTTTTCTGTACTTGATTTGTAAAGTCTTTTACCTGTGTAAGTCATATCTTTCTGAATTTAATTGTTGATGTAAATGTTGATTTCACAACCGTGGCTTTGCCGCCGGTTTTCAAATATTAGACGCATGAACTGTGCCAAAAGTTTCACGAATACGGGGAAAAAAATCACTTTTTTAGAAACCTCCCATAAAAAGTGAGAAAAAATACGCTTTACAAATATTCATAAATACGCACAAAAACGCATAAATACACAGATATTTTGGTTTGTAAACACTTTTTAAAAAAACTAATAGCGCTAAATTTTTTTATTGCGCACGAATGCACTAACTTTGCACCATATTTAAAGGAGGCATTTATGCCGCCCGAAAATATTAGCGTTTGGTGACTATAGACACCGCCCGCCACCCCCGACCTCTTCGTGCCGGTGCTGACGCCCACTGTGCCTATCCTCTAAAAACAGAACAATTTAATTACAAATATACATTATGCCCTCTATGCCCAGGGTGTAAGGGAACTGCGAGTGCGACCGTGCCTCGCCATGATTCCCGCACAATGGGCTCGGGCCAAAAACAACGACAAACAAACAACAGCAATGTTAGACAAGACCAACATTCTCTTCCGTCAAAGCATCGTAGTACGCTTCTCGGGAGACTCTGGCGACGGTATGCAGCTTGCGGGCAACATTTTCAGTAATGTGTCGGCAGAGCGTGGCGACCAAATCTCCACTTTCCCCGACTATCCAGCAGAAGTGCGTGCACCTCAAGGTTCACTCAACGGTGTTTCGGGTTTCCAAGTACACGTGGGCCTCGGTGTTCACACCCCTGGTGATGAATGCGACGTGCTGGTATCAATGAACCCAGCGGCTCTGAAGCAAAATGCAAAATTCCTCAAACCTAATGGCGTGGCTATCGTCGACATCGACTCTTTCAAGAAGAGCGACCTCGAAAAAGCCCTCTTCACTACCGACGATCCTTACACCGAAATCGGCTTGAAGGCTCAAGTGGTGGAAGTGCCTATGACTTCAATGGTGAAGGCTGCCCTTGCCGACAGCGGTATGGACTTCAAGAGCCAAATGAAGTGTCGCAACATGTTTGCCCTCGGTTTGGTATGTTGGTTGTTCAACACTCCTATCGACGGAGCGCTTCGCTTCCTCAAGAACAAATTCGCCAAGAAGCCTGCCGTATACGAAGCAAATGCTAAAGTGGTGCGCGGCGGTTTTGACTATGGTCACAACATCCACGCAACGGTTTCTACGTACCGCATCGAAACTGAAGATATGCGTCCAGGCATTTACACCGACGTAAATGGTAACAAGGCCACTGCTTGGGGTCTGATTATGGCAAGCGAAAAGAGCGGACGCCCATTGTTCCTCGGCAGCTACCCTATCACTCCAGCAACCGACATTCTCCACGAATTGGCAAAGCGTCGCGACCTCGGCGTGAAGGCCATCCAGATGGAAGATGAAATTGCAGGCGTTTGCTCTGCTATCGGTGCAAGTTTCGCCGGCAATCTCGCAGTCACCAGCACCTCTGGTCCTGGTTTGGCACTGAAGAGCGAAGCCATCGGTCTGGCTGTGATGGCAGAATTGCCACTCGTGGTTATCGACGTAATGCGTGGCGGTCCATCTACCGGTCTGCCTACCAAGACTGAGCAAACCGACCTCAACCAAGCGCTCTACGGACGTAGCGGTGAATGTCCACTCGTTGTGGTCAGCGCGCTCTCACCAACCGACTGCTTCAAGATGGCATTTGAGGCTTCTCGCATCGCCCTCGAACACATGACTCCTGTTATCTTGCTCACCGATGCATTTATCGCCAACGGCTCAAGTGCATGGCGTGTGCCAGAAAACGATGAATATCCAGAAATCAAGCCTAACTTCGTGACTGAAGAAATGAAGGAAACTTGGAAGCCATATATGCGCAACGAAGAACTCGTTCGCTACTGGGCTATCCCTGGCACCCCTGGTTTCGAGCACCGCGTAGGTGGTCTGGAAAAAGACTACGAAACTGGCGTTTTGAGCAACAACCCTGAAAACCATGCCCGCATGGTGGCAGCTCGCGCTCAAAAGGTGGCAAATGTGGCCAACCACATCCCTGCACTTGAAGTGAAGAGCGAAGGCGAAGGTGCCGACACCATCATCGTTGGATGGGGTGGTACTTACGGACACATCTACACCGCCTTTGAAGAACTCAACAAGGCTGGCAAGAAGGTGGATTTCGCACAGTTCCGCTACATCAACCCACTGCCCAAGAACACCGCAGAAGTGCTTGGCAAATACAAGACCGTAATCGTTGCCGAACTCAACGACGGACAATTCGCCAACTATCTGCAAGGACTCAACCCAAATCTTAACATCAAGCGCATCAACAAGGTGGAAGGCCAACCATTCCTCGTGCACGAAATCGTTGACGGCGTGAACAAAATTATGGAGGGCAAATAATCATGGAAGAGAACAATATCAAACAAGAATATCAGGCTAAGGACTACAAGAACCAGCAACCAGTGCGCTGGTGTCCGGGCTGTGGCGACCACGCTGTGCTCAATGTGCTCCACAAAGCAATGGCAGAACTCGGTGTGCCACCTCATCAAACTGCGGTGATTTCCGGTATCGGATGCTCAAGCCGCCTACCTTATTACATGAACACCTACGGCTTCCACACAATTCATGGCCGTGGCGGTGCTGTTGCAACCGGTTTTAAAGTTGCCAACCCCGACATGATGGTTTGGCAAGTGTGTGGCGATGGCGACGGTCTCGCTATTGGCGGTAACCACTTCATCCACGAAGTGCGCCGCAATGTGGACTTGAACCTCCTCTTACTCAACAACAAAATCTACGGTCTGACAAAGGGACAATACTCCCCTACCAGCGACCGTGGTTTCGTGTCGAAGTCATCACCTTACGGCACCACCGAAGACCCATTCGTGCCTGCAGAACTCGCATTCGGCGCTCGTGGCACATTCTTCGCTCGCAGCATCGACGTAGAACTCAAGATTTCTCAAGAAGTGATGCTCGCTGCCGCTAAGCACAAAGGTCTTTCAATCGTGGAATTGCTGCAAAACTGTATGATTTTCAACAACGGCATCCACAACTACATCACCGACCGCGCAACACGCGCCGACCGCACTATCCACCTCGTGCATGGCGAAAAGATGGTGTTCGGTGCTGAAATGAACAAGGGTCTGGTGCAAGACGGCTTCGGACTGAAGGCTGTAACCATCGGTGAAGACGGCTACACAATGGACGATGTGCTCGTGCACGACGCTCACTGCGAAAGCAACTTCCTCCACCAGCAACTCGCCATGATGGACGGCCACGAATTGCCATTGGCAATCGGCGTAATCCGCGACGTAGAAGCACCTAACTACGACACTGCCGTAGCCGAACAAGTGGAAGAAGTGAAAGCAAAGAAAGGCTTCACCTGCTTGCGCGACATGATCGTAGCAGGCGACACCTGGGAAGTAAAATAAGCAACATTGCTAATTCATACACCATCATTAACGAGCCGGAAATTTCGGCTCGTTATTTTTTTTGATTCATCCCATTATTAAATAAATCTTTGAGCAACTGCTCCATATGCGAAAAAGAAAGCACATCCTGGCATATTGATAATCTAAAATCTTATCAATGCCATAACGTACTTCCTGGGATAAAATCGCCACATATCAATAACTTTTTTGGCAAATATTTGTGATTTTTGCCAAAAGTGTTATAATTTTGCATTGGTTAAGATGGATCACTATGACTTTTAGTTCTGAAATAATAAAATTTGCAACTTCCAAGAATAAGCCTTTCACGAGAAAGGAGCTTCAGGAGTTCTTAATGGCAAGTAGAAAGGACATTTCTACAGGAACACTTCATGTTTTATTGAACAGACTTTTGGAGAACGGCAAGTTAGCTAAGATTGGACGCGGTTTGTTCTCTTTATCAAGCAACACCAAACCGCAGTTCGTCTATATACCAAGCGAAGCTGAAAGCACAATGGCTGCGGCATTAAAACGGAAGTTCCCATTCGTAAAATGCTGTGTTTGGAAAGCAAACGCTATCACCCCATTCATGCATCATGTTCCTTCAATGTCGTTTATGTTGGTCGATGTAGAACGCATTGCGATGGAGCCGGTATTTCAATTCCTACAAAGCCAATACCCAAAAAGCATGATACTACTCAATCCATCCCACAGTGATTGTGATCGCTACTTGAATATGGACAATATTATTGTGGTTCGACCATTAATTGTGGAGACGCCATTGTCATCACACCAAGGGACAAACACCCCAAGTATAGAGAAAATCCTGGTTGACATTGTTGCCGATAAAGAGTTTGATTATGCAGGCGGAGCAGAGTTGTTCCACATCTATACAAATGCATTTGAGACGGTTGATGTCAACCAAAAGAAGCTACTACGCTACGCCTCACGCCGAAACAGGAAAAAAAGAATAGAACAAATACTGAAATCAAGCAATCTATGATACATCCCGATAGCCGAACACTTCCATGGATTTTAGAAGTGGCAGAAAAGTATAAATTCAAAGAGCTACAACTGATTGAAAAAACAATCAGAGCATTCTCCCTACTTGAAGCATTGGCGCGCAGCGGTTGCCCATTCGTGTTCAAAGGTGGCACATCTCTCATGCTTCACCTAAATAGCTCTAAACGCCTTTCCATCGACATTGACATCATCTGCCCTCCCGGTACTGATATTGAAAAGTATCTTGATAAGTATGCCCACGAATATGGTTTTGGGAACATACAACTTGTGGAGCGGGTGCAAAGGACAGACGTTCCGAAGAAGCATGCAAAATTCTACTATCAAGTGTCGTTCTTCGCCGGACGCAACGAAGAGAAGATTTTACTGGATGTGCTATTCGAAGAAATCCATTACACTAAAGTCGTTATGCTCCCCATCACAAGTCCGCTTCTAAAGACATATGGAGAGCACGTAATGGTACATCTTCCAAGTTACCAAGATTTGTTGGGCGACAAACTAACAGCATTTGCGCCACACACAACTGGCATTCCATTCTTCAAAGGTGAGAGAAACTGCTGCATGGAAATAAACAAGCAACTCTTTGACATAGCCTCTTTGTTTGATTTAACCCACGATTTGGAAATCACAACCAAAACATTCAAGCAGTTTGCCTTAATAGAACTTGCTTATAGACATTTGCCAACCGACAACATTCAACAAGTGCTTGACGACATCTTCAGCACCTCATTGTCAATGACCATGCCGGGTATTGGCGACAACGAGGAATATAAGTTTTTGATAGATGGAATGAAACGTGTAAAGGGGTTCATTCATAGCGAGAAATACAATCTCGAAAGCGCCATCGTCAATGCTTCAAAGGCTGCATACCTGAGCAAGATAATTGAGAAAAGAAGAACAGAAGTCAATCATTTCAACCCCGACAACGCATCTGATTTATTGGGAACACAAATCACTGCTCCACTTCCCTCAAAACTTAATAGATTAAAAAAGACAAATATTGAAGCATTCTATTATTGGTCGGAAGTACAAAAGCTGATGCAGTAAAAACACCTTTCTCTCGGTTGGCTTTCCTATGCAACAAAACACATTGAGTCACATTCACGGCAAACATATATAGCAGAAGCGGCCTCGGTGGTGAGGTCGCTTCTCTATGTAAATAGGGTTATGGATTTTTTGTTATCGCTCCCCGTTGTTATTTGAGGTCGGATTGCTCAACCACGAAGAAGTAGCCATCGTAGTCGCCTTTCTTGCCATAGGCGAAGCTCTTTCCGTTATGGTAATCCTTGTTCACTGTCTTTTTACCATTCGCTGTTTTGAACACCACCTTTTCCTTCCTTTCATCGAAAGGGTCGGAAGGAATGCCGTTGATAGGCACAAAGAAAGGCATTTCCACTACCTGTCCTTTTGGGAATACAGTGTTGAAATCAGTGTGCACATCCGAATACTTTTGGCCATCTGCCAAATAGAGTACCAGCGTGTCGGAAGTGTTGTTTTCAATATACACACGTCGACGGTCAGCATCGTCGGAGCAAGAAGCCACAATAAAGCAGCCCGTCACCATCAGCAATGCCCAAAATAATAATTTCTTCATATCTTAAGTAGTTTTTACGAGTTAACACATTTGGTTATTGATATGCAAAAGTAAGAAAAAAAATATGTATCATCGGCTATTGAGCAGCATTTTTTGCACAAATCCCGATTTCGCACTACCTTTGCAGTAAGAAAAAAAATATTGACAAATGGCTTGCTCTACAGAATTCATAGAATTTGTGTGCGCCCAGCTCGACGGCGTGGGCATTATTCGCACCAAAAAGATGTTTGGGGAATGGATGATTTACATCGACGAGAAGCCGATTGTGTTGGCGTGCGACAACCTATGCTTTGTGAAGATGCTTCCCGAAATCTCCGATTTGATGGCCGACGCCTCCACAGGTGCGCCCTACCCTGGCGCCAAGGAGCATTACATCCTCGACATTGAGCATCGCAGCACTGCCCAGAAGGTGGTGCGCGCACTACTCCCCCTCATCCCCTACCCCAAAAAGAAAAAGAAATGAAATTTAGCACCACACTCATAGCCGTGAGCGACATGGAACGCTCGCTTCTGTCCTGAAATTCAACGCTTCGCCCTCCCTTCACCACAACTTCTGTTCCAAATATTTGCTTTTTGGCGAGGGATTTGGTAATTTTACGTCATTAAGTAATACCAAATAAAAACTCTATGGAACTCCTACTTCCGAAGAAGACCAACAGCGCAGAGCAACTGGTGCTCAAAGACGCCCGCCAAGTGACCGTGATCGGTGCCAACGGCAGCGGCAAAACACGCTTCTGCAACCAGATAATGAAACTCTGCGGCGACAAGGCTTTCCGCCTTTGCGCCATGCGTGCACTGTTTCCCGAAACACGCAGCGAAGTGATGCCGGGCTCTATCAACGACATTTTCAACAAGTTGAACGAATCCAACCCACTTCTCAAAAGCCTTGCCAACACCGAATTCGACAAGTTGGTACACATCATGCTCACAGAAGAATTCCACGACTTGATGCGCTACAAGGCACACCTGCTCATGAAGGAAGAATTGGATGTGCCCAAAACCAAGCTCGACACCACCGTAAAAATGTGGCAAGAGGTATTTCCCAAAAACAAAGTGCTACGCGAAGGCGGCAAACTCGTGTTCAAGAACGAGGGCAACGCCGACCGCTATTCATCACCCCGCTTGAGCGACGGCGAAAAGGCGGTGCTCTACTACATCGGTGCCGTGCAGTTTGCCATGCCGGGTGCCGTGATTCTTGTCGACGACCCCGAATCGTTTATCCACACTTCAATTATGACCACACTGTGGAATGTGATTGAAGAAATTCGCCCCGACTGCACTTTCGTGTACAACACACACAACCTCGACTTCGCTTCGTCGCGCATCGACAACCGCTGTGTGTGGGTAAAAAACTACGACCCTGCCAACCAATCGTGGGACTACGAAGTGATGAATTCGAGCAGCCACCTCAGCGAAGGCATCTACCTCGACATATTGGGCAGCCGCAAGCCCGTGCTCTTCATCGAAGGCGACGACACCCACAGCATCGACGGCAAGCTCTACCCACTCATCTTCCGCGAATACACCGTGAAGCCACTCGGCAGCTGCAACAAGGTGATAGAAAGCGTGCGTTCGTTCAACGATTTGCAGTCGTTCCACCAGCTCAACAGTTGGGGCATCGTAGACCGCGACCGACGCGACGACAAAGAAGTGGAATACCTGCGGGCCAAGAAAATCCTTGTACCCGGGGTGGCTGAAGTGGAAAACATTCTGCTGCTCGAAGGTGTAATCAAAGCCGTGGCACGCCACCGCAAGAAAGATTCCGATGAGGTGTTCCGCCGAGTGAAAGGAGCCGTGATGCGGATGTTCGACAACCAGTTGAAACAACAGGCGCTGCAGCATGTGCGTCATCGCGTGAAACACGACGTGGAGGTAAGAATCGACAAGCGTTTCACAAATATCGGTGCCCTTGAAGAGCACATGATCGACCTTGTAAAAGAAATTGACCCACGAACCACTTACGACAACCTTTGCCGTCAGTTCCACACTTACCTCAACAAGGGCGACTATGCCCAGGTGCTCCGTGTGTTCAACCAAAAGAACATGCTGCCCGACTGCAATGTGGCAGGGCTGCTCGGACTTGAAGACAAAAAAGCCTATATCAACGCCGTGCTCAACATCCTCAAGAGCGGCGGGCCTGACGCAGAAGCCATTCGCACCACCATCAAAGCCTGCTTCGGCCTCCAAAAGCCCCTCTTGGAATGAGTAACGGCACAAAGAGCCCAATCACATCCTCAATCCATAAGGCCGCACACTCCCATATGTGCGGCCAATTTCTTTCAGCAAAAAGCACTCACCCATAAATTGCGAAAAACTTATTGGAAGAATTCCTAATTAGTTCCATCCGCAACCCACAACCAGGGAAACAGAATGTGCCGAAAGGGATTTTTGTGTGTATGCGTGAATGATGAGAAATTTTTGTTTCGAACAGTATGCTGCTTTATCTTTCAAGCACGAAACTGAATCACACAAAACACCTGAAACACCTGAAACACCCGAAACACCTTTTCGATACCATTTTGGCAGTGGAATGGGTGTGTATCTCGTTGTGAATAAAGAAGATGGCGTGGCTTTGTGGTTAAATTTTCTATTGGAAACTGTAAGCGAACACCTGTCGCGAGATTGCGATTTGGTAGCCGTAGGGCTTTTTGAAACTAAGAATGGATAATCGCCATTAAAAATAATACGCAGGGTGAAACACCTGAATGGGAGTTAAGGAGTGAAGAAGTTATCGCTCCTGCGTCGCTCGGAAGTTAAGACGATACCGAAATGCCAATACGTAAAAGAACTCTGGCGCGAAGATAGGTATTTCACAAAGCGATGGCAATAGCAAAAAGGGGATGTTTTTTGAAAAGTCAACGAGTGTTGGAGAGAAATACACCGATTATATCCAATTTAAACCCAGAAAGTTCATAGATGCATAAGGCTATCTTTTGTTTCTCACAGGCAGGGTTATCCGAGTTATTTCCTACTTTTGCAATATACAAAAAAAGAGAAAAAATGACCAATCGTTTGGTTTTGAAAATATGTTTTCCCAAAATTCCCATAATTTCGATACACAAGAAGCAAGAGGTTGATTCACTGAACATTTATAGTGACAAATTCAGAATCCCGGGTCCCGGAGTAGTACTAATGCTGCATCGTTTGTAACAATTGTGCACATGTATAGTACACACAAAAACAGAATCAGAGCCATTCTCACGAGTGGCTCTGATTCTATATATATTACGAATTATTCTATTATTCTACTTTCTTGAGAGTGGCTTATTCAATCACGCGGCAAGCACCCATATAGCGTACCACATAGTAGCTTTCGGTTGAGTGGCTTTCGCGAACACCACGACTTGCTGCGTGGATAAACTTGAATGTGCCATTGCCGTTGTCGGCTTCAGTAACGATACCCACATGGCCAATTCTGTTGCCACGAGCGCGACCGTTGAAGAATACGAGGTCGCCAGGTTTGAGTTCGTTGCGGCTCACGCTACGTCCGTTGTTGGCCTGACCACCAGAGGTGCGGTCAAGGTTGTAGCCGAACTGACGGAACACGTAGCTGGTGAAACCTGAGCAGTCGAATGCGCCTGGACGAGAAGCACCATATACATAAGGAGTGCCACGGAATGAGAATGCAAGCTTGAGCAATGCATCCACTTTCTGGCCGGTATAATTGAGGGCAGAATTTGCCATTTGTTGTTCTACCGTTCCACGATTGTGTTCGTTGGTGTTTGCAAGGCGTTGTGCATTCATCGCGAAGCACGCGAGTGCCATTACAAAAACGATAAAGATACGAGTAGTAGAGTTTTTTATATTGTATGTCATATAATTTCTTTGTTTTTGAGGAGATTTCTCCTTGTTTGCATTTCAAAGATACTACAATATAAAATGGCACACAAATAAGTGAAACGTTCTTAAACATTTACTTTTGTAAACCCCGGCAAGCCCATTTCTGTGTATTTCAAGGCAATCTACCCCACTCAGGGGTACCATCTTGCTATTTGGTTTTACAAATTCCTATGCTTTAAAACATAAAACTTTTACACATTTTAACAATAAAACATATCTGTAAACGTATATTTTTACGCATTTTTGCACAAATACCGCCAAGTGTGCAAAAACCAAGAGCAGCAATTTTTGCCATCATCAACACGCAATTGCAGTCAACGAAAAGTAGAAGTTCACACATTAATTTAATAAAAAGCGAATACGCATTTTGCCGATAGTTATTTTTTCAGTAATTTTGTCGTAAATTAGAATAACTATGAACGATAGGAAAATGCTTATTGTGGTAGACCCGCAAATCGACTTCATCAGCGGGTCGCTGCCAGTGCCAGGCGCTGCCGAAGCAATGGACCGCCTGACCGATTTCATCAAAGCGCATGGCAGCAACTACACGCTGATAGTGGTGACCAACGACTGGCACCCCTACGACCACTGCTCGTTTGCCCCAAATGGAGGGCCATGGCCTGTGCACTGTGTGCAGAACAGCGAAGGAGCAGCCACCTATTGGCCTTTGCTTGAAGCCATCTACCAATGCGAGACCTCTGCCATCTTCCTTCAGAAAGGCGACTTGCAACACCGCGAAGAGTATTCTATCGTTCAGAACAGCGGCGCACGCGAATTCTTTGATTTCACGCTCGACAACTCACAGGTGCCCGATGAAGCCAACCAATACCAGATGGTGGATGTGTGTGGCATTGCCGGTGACGTGTGCGTGCTCAACACGCTTCGCGACCTGCTTCCCATCGTGGGTGCAGAGCGCCTCCGCGTGCTCACCAGGTTTGCCCCATCGCTCGACGGCGGCAAGGCACTGACGGCGTTTGTTGAGGAAAACCACCTCTCTACGCTATAAACTTGGCAAGGCAAACATTATTTTCTAACTTTATCGACGAATTTAAAACAAAAGAAACCACGATATGAGAATCGACATACTTTCTGTGATGCCCGAAATGCTTGAGTCGCCACTGCACTGCTCAATTCTGCAACGCGCCCAAGACAAAGGACTCGTGGAAATTCACGTGCACAACCTGCGCGACTGGTCGCTGCGAAAGCACAAAAAGGTGGACGACTACCCATTCAGCGGCGAAGCTGGCATGGTGATGCAAATTGAGCCTGTGCACCGCTGTATTGAGCACTTGATGAGCGAACGCCACTACGACGAGGTGATTTTCACTTCGCCCGACGGCGACATCCTCGACCAGCCTATGGCCAACACGCTTTCGCTTGCCGAAAACATCATCATCCTCTGCGGCCACTACAAAGGTGTGGATTACCGCATACGCGAGCACCTCATCACCAAGGAGATATCCATTGGCAATTATGTGCTCACTGGCGGCGAATTGCCTGCTGCAGTGATTGCCGACTCTATCGTGCGACTCATCCCTGGCGCCATTGGCGACGAACAGAGCGCACTGAGCGACTCTTTCCAGGACAACCTGCTTGAAGCACCTGTCTACACTCGCCCCGCCGACTACAACGGCTGGAAAGTGCCCGAAATTCTTTTGAGCGGCAACCAAGCAAAAATTGAAGAATGGAAAATGCAGCAAGCACTCGAGCGCACAAAGCGCCTCCGCCCCGACCTTTTAAAATAATAACGCATAAAAAACACTTGAAGAAAAATGGAAATATTTGGCAAAGACATAAAACGCCCTTCATGGATACCCCGATGGATGAGTTTCACCTTGGTGGTAGTTGTCGCTGTGATTGCCGGTCTCTTTTTCATAGGGCCTAACAATTTCATGAGAGTGGTGGAGCTGAAGAAGGAAATCAAGGAATTGAAAACCGAAATCAAAGCCAACCGCGACAGCACCAACATCTACGAAGCCAAAACTCGCGAGCTCAACACCGACAAGGTGTCGCTGGAGCGCATCGCCCGCGAAAAATACGGAATGAAGCGCCTCAACGAAGATGTGTATATCACCGAAATACCCTAACCCGCTATGCTTTCAGAAAAAGGTAAACAAAAAGCTCAATACATCATGCTGTCGGCCGCCATGCTCATATTGGTGGTGACAGCGATGCTCCCCCTCCTCAACATCTACTGGGAAGGCTCAAAATGGATTTTCGCTTTTGGCGCTGTGCTTGCACTTGCCGAGCGACTCACCGAACGCTACAAAGGCGACAACTTACGTGTGCGCCGCCTCTACATGATGGGAAAAATTTCGGCCCTGCTTTATTGCGTATCGGCCTATCTGCTCATTTTTGCTCCCACAGGAAAAACCACCGACTGGCTGGCATTCCTCATGGCGGGCGCTGTGATGCAAATCTACTGCATGCTGGTCTACGACCACGTGATGAAGAAGGAAGAACAGAAAAAAAAATAAATAACACGGATATCAACTAAAACATAAGCGAAATGAAATCTTTACAGACAATTGCTCTTGCGATGATTGCCCTGGGCACATCGATGGCCGGCAACGCGCAAAATATTAGCGGACGCATCACCTGCGATGGCGTGGGCGTGGCTAATGTACCTGTAAGCGATGGCTATGTAGTGACAAAAACCGACGCCAACGGCAACTATAGCTTCACAAGCCAAAAGAAAAACGGTTACGTATTCTACACACTCCCCAGAGGATATGAACCCAGCACTTCCTACAACTTCAAAACGGGATTCTGGCAACCACTGACCTCTACCAATGTGAGCACCGCCGAAACCCACGACTTCGTGATAAAGAAGGTGGACAATGACGACCACATCATGATTGTTGGCGCCGACTCCCACTTGGCAAAACGCAACTCCGACCGCTCAATGTATCAAACTGGATGGATTAACGCGCTGAAGAAAGAACGCCTCGAAGCGGTGAACGCCGGCAAGCGTATCTATTCCATCATTCTCGGCGACTTGAGCTGGGACAACTACTGGTATGCCAACACCTACAACTTGACCAACTTCATAGCCGACCAACAGACCTACGGCTATCCAGTGGCACTCTTCCCCGTAATCGGTAACCACGACAACGACCCTGGCGTGGCCTACACCTCGAGCGACAAGGGTGTGACCACCGACTTTAAGTCGAGCGAACCTTGGCGCAAAATCGTGTGCCCAAACTACTATTCATTCAACCTCGGCAAGGTGCACTACATCGTGCTCGACAACATTTTCTACAAGAACGAAGACACTGGCGGCAGTTACTCTAAAGGCGTGGTTGGTTCACGCAACTACGCAGCACGCGTGGAGCAGTACCAACTCGACTGGCTCGCAAAAGACTTGGCTGATGTGGACGTGAACACCCCAATCATCGTGTGCGAACACATCCCTACTTTCCGACTCAACTCCACCTTCATTGCCTACGGCAGCACAGAGAACTACACCGCCCTTGCCACTCCTGTCAAGAACTACAAAGAGGTGCACCTCCGCAGCGGGCACACCCACTACAACTACACCGCACGCCCTGCCACTTATCCAAACATGGTGGAACACAACATTGCCTCTATCTGCGCCACATGGTGGTGGACCGGCGTGACCAACGGCACCAATGTGAAATACCAAGTATGCCAAGACGGCTCACCAGCAGGCTACAGCTATTGGGAAGCTGCAGGTTCTGAT
This sequence comes from Muribaculaceae bacterium, assembly GCA_024400895.1. GTDB lineage: Bacteria > Bacteroidota > Bacteroidia > Bacteroidales > Muribaculaceae > Sodaliphilus. The sequence goes on from JAKSMA010000016.1 coordinate 14,162, forward strand.
CTGAAATGGGAATACCGCTCAATTGCAGGACCTCGCGATATGCAAATCAGAGGCTACGACATGAACAAGGTGAAGGAATTCATGAGCACTGACACCTACGCGGTGGCTTGTGTAAAGAAATATGGCGCAACTGTAGTGCCTAACTTCTCTTCTTACAGCAACAACGCCATCTTGGCCAACATCTACAATTACGACTCCGACTGGAAGGTGACTATCACAGAAGGCGTGAACACAAAACTGGCAGCATACCGCATCAACGAATTCGACCCATATCACGTGCTCGCATTCGACGTGAACCGCTATAAGGCAGCACAGTCTATCAACACAGGCTTTGCAACCGAAAAGAATGGGCACATGTTCCGCGCCATCGCCACCACAAGCAATCTGCCTATCACCATCAAGGCCGTGGACCACTTCGGCAAAGTGCACTACTGCACATTCCAACGCCCTATTGGCTTGAGCCTCGACATGGTTGACCAACAAGTGGACGCCGACCTTGGCGACGTGAATGTAGACGGCATCGTGAATGTGAGCGATGTGACCGACATGGTTAATTCAATACTCGGCTCACAGCCAGCAGGATTCAGCAAAATCACTGCCGACATGAACGGCGACGGCACTATCAATGTAACCGATGTGACCGACCTCATCAACAAGATTCTCGCACAATAAAAGCAACACAACTCATAGAATCCAACTCATCGGGTTGGATTCTATATTTAAACATTTCCAAACATAACACCCTTACACTTTATGATGGAATTTCTTAACAATCACCACTTATTGGGCCTCACAATCGGGCTTTGCACATTCCTGTGCATCGGGCTTTTCCACCCTCTGGTCATCAAAGGCGAATACTACTTCGGTGTGAAGATATGGTGGGCATTTCTGGTGTCGGGAATCTTATTCGGCGCTGCCGCCCTGTGGGTCGACAACATTTTGTTGCAAGCCGTGCTGGGCGTAACCTCCTGCTCCTGCTTCTGGAGCATACTTGAGGTTTTCGAACAGCAGGAACGCGTGCACAAAGGATGGTTTCCACGCAACCCTCGCCGCACCTACTATTGGGACAACGACGAGCACAGCGAAAAGAAGTGATTAGCGCCGCAAAAAAGAGCCGAACGAAATCAGCCGTTTGACACAAAACTCATTGCGCCGAGCGACATTATTTGGCCTTTAAGATGCTTTTTCTTCTATAAAAGTGCTAAAAAATGTACAAAACGCCTATTAATTAATGAGTATTTATTAATTTTGTACTCTATGGTGTAATTTGCCCTCGCTATATAGCGGAAAGCAACGCGCCGAAAAACGATTTTTTATCATATATCACGATAGAATGAAGAATTACAAATACTTTATCGCCACGCTTATGCTGGCCATGGCTGGTGCCTTCCAAGCATCGGCTCAAGTTACCGAAACTCCTTATTCCCGTGTAGGCTACGGTATGCTCGGCGACAACGCCACCGGCATTCAGCGCCACATGGGTGGTGTGGGCTACGCCATGCAAGGCGGCCGTGCTGTGAACTCAAAGAACCCAGCATCATACGCAGCCACCGACTCCCTCACGTTCATCTGGGATGTAGGTGTGGATGTGAGTCAAGTGTGGAGCAAAGAAGGCGACACCAAAGGCAGCGCATTTGGCGGTGGCCTCGACTACTTGAGCGGCGTGTTCCGCATCGCCAAGAATGTGGGCGGCTCGTTTGGTTTCGTACCTTATTCTACCGTAAGTTATTCATTCAATAGCGACATTGAGCACGGCATTGAAAGCCGCACCGGTGAAGGCTCAATCAGCGAACTCTACCTCGGTGGTGGTTGGAGCCCTATCAAGGGACTTTCTGTGGGTGCCAACGTTTCATACATGTTCGGTACGCTCGAGCACACCACAGCCATCAGAGGCTCATCCAACTCGATGTTCTTCCGCACCATGGAAGTGCGCGACTGGAATTTGCACATCGGTGCACAATATGCCTACGACCTCGACCGCAAAAACCGCGTAGTGGTGGGTGCCACATTCACTCCAAAGAAAACTTTTAGAGGCAATGTGCTCGGCACTTATTACGACGCAACAAGCGACATGAAGCTCGACACTGCTTACCAAAGCACAATGAAGAACAACTACGAGCAGCCTAACACTTTCGGCGTGGGTGTAAGCTATAGCCATGCAAACAAGTTGTTTGCTGAAATCGACTTCACCTATCAAGACTGGGCAAAGGCAAAATACACCCCAATGACCGGCTTTGAACCCACAAAAATGAAATTCGACAACCGCTGGAAAGTGGGCGCAGGTGTGCAATACATCCCCGACGACCGTGGCAGCTACCTCAAGCGCATTAACTATCGCATCGGTGCATTCTACAACCACGACTACCTCAACGTGCTTGGCAACAATGTGCGCGACTATGGCGTGACCTGCGGTTTCGGTTTCCCTGCACTGGGCAGCAAGTCGCTCGTGAACCTCGGTTTGGAATGGAAGCACCGCGAATCTTCTCCAACTTGCCTTATCAAGGAAGACTTCCTCAATGTGACCCTCAGTGTCACTTTCAACGAAATGTGGTTCTGGAAGAACAAGATTCGCTAATCCATCCACTTCGCATTCTCCACAATCCACAGCGCAACAATCAACAATGCTGAAAGCGAGATTCATACTCCCGGCTCTAATGCTGATGATTACGGCATGGGCTATGACGTCGTGCGGCGAAGAAGGCATCAAAAAAACAGCCAGCGACCACGACCCGGAAAAAGTGCCCACCGTCACCACCCACGATGTGCAAACCATCGTGAGCGACTCTGGACGCACTCGCTATCGCATCACCACCAAACTTTGGAACATCTACAACGAGGCGAAAGTGCCACACTGGACTTTCCCTAATGGCGTTGTGGCCGACGAACTCGATGAAAAATTCCAAAACACCGCTTCGCTCATCTGCGATTCGGGCTACTACGACATTCCTAAGCGCGTGTGGAGCGCAGTGGGCAATGTGCGCCTGTCGATGCGCAGTGGCGACCGCATTCTCTGCGACCGCATGTACTACGATGAAAACACCGCTGTGGTCAACTGTATGGACCATGTACGCATCACTCGCACCAGCGGCGACAAGATTGAAACCAACCAAATGTTCTACAACACGAAGACGCACCGCACCTATGGCGACACCTTCATTCACATTGAAGGCAGCGGACGCGTGATTGAAGGCTACGGCTATGAATACTGGGACAACGACAAGCGCTACGTGGTGCGCCGCGTGCAAGGCATCTTCCCAATCGACGACAGCCGTTTCCGCCCACATTAAGCCTTGAAAAGTCTATAAGTCAACAAGTCTACGAGTCTACGAGTCTACGAGCCTACGAGCCAATGATGCTACGAGTTTTCGGGCTTGTTCTTTTCACAATATAAAACATGGGCTCCACTTTCATGATAGCAGAGCCCATATCTATATAAATTCTCTATTGACTACTTGGGAGTGGAGAGCGTCATGCCAGCTTTGATAAGGCGGAACATGCGAATGGCACCGCTATAGTAAGCAGCACGAGCATACGACGGCTCTAAAATCTCGGCAAGCGGACGAGGGTCGGCCACGGTGGTGATTATGGAACTGATGCCGTGTTCGAAAATCTTTTCGGCGCCCTCTCCCATCGATCCAACGAGTGCCACTGCCGGCACACCATGACGCTGGCAATGGTCGCCCACACCTTGCAACACCTTGCCGAAGCACGATTGCCAGTCGGTGCGTCCTTCACCAGTGACCACGAGATCGGTATCGGCAAGCAGGCTATCGAACTGGTTCAACTCCAGCACAGCCTCTATGCCGCTCTGCAGACTGCCCTTGAGAAATACGAGCAATGCCGCCCCCAAACCGCCAGCAGCGCCAGAGCCCGCAATTTCGTCGGGATTGATGCCAAACGAGCGAATGATAACGTCGCGATAATTGCACATACCCGCCTCGAGGCGCGCCTGGATTTCGGGCGTTGCGCCCTTCTGTCGACCAAATGTGTAGGTGGCGCCATCGGGGCCACACAGTGGATTGGTAACATCACACATTACAGTAATGGAGGCTTGATTCAGCAGTGGGCAAATACCCGAAGCGTCGATGTTCGCCACTCGTTCCAAATCGCAGCCTCGCCCTTCCAGCACATTGCCTTCGGCATCAAGGAAACGCACACCGAGGGCGTTCATGCAACCCATGCCGCCATCGTTGGTGGCAGAGCCGCCGATTGCGATGTAGATATCGGTATAGCCTCGCTGGAGTGCATCATTGATAAGTTCACCTGTGCCATAGGTGGTGGTGTTAAGTGGATTTCGCAAATCTTCAGGCACCATAGGCAGACCCGAAGCGGTGGCCATTTCAATGATAGCACGCTTGCTGCTCAAAGCGCCATAATAGGCCTTCACTGGCTCCATCAGTGGCCCGTGCACATCCACAGTGATACGATGGCCTCCCACAGCCTTAATTACGGCATCGGTGGTGCCTTCGCCGCCATCAGCCATGCTGATAGACGAGCACTGCACATCATCGCCGAGCACTTCGTGGGCAGCCCGTGTGAGCATATCGGCACTTTCTTCGCTTGAAATGGTGCCTTTGAATGAATCGGAAGCAAAAAGAAGTTTCATATCTTGAAAATCATGATAAAGAGGGGCTGTGTCGTAATACGAAGGTAAGTTGTTTTGTAGGGACGTTCGGCTCGAGCGTCCGCCAACCAAAGTATTGACAACCAACAAATTCGCTATCTAACCTTGATTGTCAATTACGGCACAGCCCCCCCCTATTTCATTAGATAAAAATCAAAGAAAGAATGAAAATCTCAACGATGGCTG
>JAKSMA010000160.1 GCA_024400895.1 Muribaculaceae bacterium
AGTTGACGGCTATGAGGCCTATGTCGACTATGTGAAGCAATTTGTGCAGAGCGATTCGGCAAAAGCAATGTATTATCGCCATATCCGCCACATTGTGGGGCGCACCAATTCCATCACGGGCAAGCCCTATAGCGAATCTCCCGCTATCATGTCGTGGCAGATTGCCAACGAGCCGCGCCCGTTCGGCAAAGCTGGTTTATCAGCATTCTGCGAGTTTCTGCTCACCTCGGCTCGCATCATCAAAAGCATCGACAGCAATCATTTGGTGTCGACTGGCAGTGAAGGACTGGTGGGCTTTGAAATGAATCTTGAGTGGTGGACCAAACTGCATTCAGCCCCTGAAATTGATTATGCCAACATCCATATCTGGCCATGCACATGGCGATGGGTGACGCGTGAAAATGTGTTCACTGCAGTGGATAAAGCATGTGCCGATAGCCGAAGCTATATCAAAGAGCACTACGATGCCATCAGTCCCTACGGCAAACCGTTAGTGCTTGAAGAATTTGGCTACCATCGCGACGCTTTCTCGTTCACTCCAGGAAGCCCTACCAAAGCCCGCGACCAGTATTATAAATATATTCTCGACATTCTCACCGACACTCCGATGCTTGCCGGCTGCAACTTCTGGGCATGGAGTGGCGACGCGCGTCCCTCGCACTTGTGGTGGCAAGAATGGGATGACTTTTGCGGCGACCCAGCACAAGAGGAACAAGGCCTCTACAGCGTGTTCACTGCCGACAAATCCACCCTGAAGATTATCAAGAAAGCCACCGCCCGCCTCCACTGAAAAACTCGCTTCTATTTTGATGCGGTTGCTCTGGTAATTGTCGGAGATTTTTGTGAAAGTGGCTTTTTTTTGTTATTTTGCAAAACGAATAGTTATCTCCTGTTGATTACATTTCTCACAAAAACCAAAAACCTCGTAGACTCGTAGACTTCAAAAAGACAAAAACCGAGCAAAACCTCCTTTGGCGTATGTGGGTGCTGTACACCCACCGCTTGATTTGTGGGACTTCAGATTTTTAAGCGAGCTTAAATCTGCCCTCCCACAAACCAGCCACGCCCTCTTTCGCGGGGTATCATACGCCAAAGGACGATAAACCACGCCTGCGGCGAAAAACCAATATGCTTGATATGTCTGGCAGAACAATATTTGACACACACCTCACGGAATTCAAATTATTCGTGGTAGCAGGAATGTTTATTTTATAAAGTCCAGAAGTCAACCGGTATGCGAGTCATATTGGGAGGCGCGAATAACATGCCAAAGGCATGTCCCTACCGAAGTGGGCTGGGTGAAGAGTGGCGATTTCATTGAATGGTTGGAGGCAAAAAAGACTTTTGCACGGCATGAGGAATTGCGCTCGTAGCGAAAAATCGTGGTGGTTTTGTGGTTAGTGGGGCGAAAATAGGGGATATGTGGAAAATTATTTGTAGTTTTGCACCTAATATGGCCGTATGTGCGCCATTTGTTCTATAACTGCAAATTATAAATACACAAAAATATGAAGAATTTATTGAAATCGGTTTTCGCTGCAGCCTTGCTCCTGTTGATGGTGGCTTGCAATGGTAGCAAAACCAACGAAGCGTATCCTTTTCCAATGAAGTATTTGCCTGTGCAGCTCGAAGGCTCTAAGATGTGGAGTATCCTCGACCTTGAATCGGGCGAAGTGGTGGCTAAGGATGCCTACAAGACTACTCCTTCTGCCGTGGTTAATGACATGTACTTCGTGATGAATGACGAAGGTACATATGATTATTATAATGTGGCCGACCCAAAGAAGCCTGTCAACAAGGAACACTTCGGCAGCGTCACTGAATTTAGTGTTGAAGGTCTGGCATTGGCAAGCCTTAAGGGCAAGCCTATCAGTATCATCAACGACAAATGCGAGGTGGTGAAGGAATTGAACGACAGCGTTGCTGAATGCTCTATGTTCAATCGCGGTTTGGCTGTGGCTCGTTTCATCAACTCGAAGTTTGGCTATATCGACACCGAAGGCAACACTGTGATTCCTGCAAAGTACGATCAAGCCAATGCGTTTATGTATGAAGACCACACTACTGTGATGACTCAGCGCGAAAACGACTCTATCGTCGACATCAGTTTCATTGACAAGAAGGGTACCGAAACCTTCAAGACCAACTCCACAATGTATCACCCTGTGACCCCTTCTTTCAACAAGGGCGTGCTGCCGGTGGTGAGTGTTAGCAAACCCGACACTGTGATTTGCCTTGATGTGGAAGGTAAGGATGCACCAAATCCATTCGAAGTGCCCGAGGCTGTAAAGAAAGATGGCTACAACCAGCATTCTGCTACCGGCAAGGGAACTTTCGTGGTAGTGAAGGGCGACAAACTTGGTGTGGTTGACCAGCAAGGTAAAGTGTTGATTCCTATCAAGTATTTCGATATTATTGATGTGTGCCCTAATCGTTATTTGATTAGCGAAAAGCAAGGCGTATATTTCCTTGCCGACGAAAACGGCAAGCCTGTAGGTAAGGCTAAGATTGCTCATGCCAACGGCACTCCAAACTCTGTGGCTACCCGTGGCTTCATCGATTTGGCTATCACCGGCACTAACTTGATGAGCATGTTCAACGAAAATGGCTTCGTGCCTGTGGCAAAGGGCGCCACCGTGGGCAGCATGCTCCAGGCTATCGACGCTGCTCACCCTGAAGCGTATGTCGGCCACGATGCTTTGGCTGTGAATTCCACACTTATCTCGTTTGCAGGCCCTATTGCATCGAAAGGCGCTGATGGTCAAGTCACTTTCAATGTTGGCACTCCTGTCCGCCTCGTTGGTTTCGACTTCCCGGTTGTTTCCTATGCCGATGGCACTGAAGACGACCTCGTGCAGTTTATGGCTGCCAATATGGGCAAGAACGGTTTCGTGAGCGTGGGTGGCAATGTGTTTGAAAGCGAAAACGGTACGGCTGTGGCTCTGGGATATAAGAATGGCATCGTTCGCATCAACTACTATATGGACAAAGCTGATGCTCAACCTCTCCCTGCCGAATCGCGAAAAGGCGCAAAACCAGCAAAGAAATAATTGAATTTGACCAGTATTAAAGAAATACGGACCAATAACCGTGCAAAAAGTGTTAAATTTTGAAAAAATATTAATAATCATTGCACAAGAAATCTAAAAAAGTGCAACGATGCTAACTTTATGGAATTTTTTCTTTAATATTTGGATAATAATTACTTACTTTGCACCAAATTTGTTAGAAAACAAAAGAAACGTAAATATTAATAACATTCTTAAATTTAAACATTATGTCTGAAATTTCTGAAAGAGTAAAAGCAATCATCGTTGACAAGTTAGGCGTTAGCGAAGCAGAAGTAACCCCAGAAGCAACTTTCCAACAAGATCTCGGTGCAGATTCACTCGACACTGTAGAACTCATCATGGAATTTGAAAAGGAATTTGGTATCTCTATTCCAGATGACAAGTCTGAAGGTATCCAAACTGTAGGCGACGCTATCAAGTTCATCGAAGAAGCACAAGCATAATCTTTTCGTTTCCGCTACGTAATATTTCAATATGGAATTAAAAAGAGTAGTGGTAACAGGTCTTGGAGCAATCACTCCACTGGGCAACGACGTAGAATCTACTTGGAAAAATGCCCTTGATGGTGTGAGCGGTGCAGGGCCTATTACTCATTTTGACGCAAGCCTTTTCAAAACTCAGTTTGCATGCGAAGTGAAGGATTTCCAACCTGAACTTTATGTGGCTGAAGGTGATCGTAAGGAACTTAGAGATTTCAAGAAGAACGACCTCTACACTCAATATGCTTTGGCAGCTGCTAAGCAAGCGATTGAAGATGCCAACCTTCTTGATGAAAACATTGACCGCGACGAAGTGGGCGTAATCTTCTCTTCTGGTATCGGTGGTATCCACACCTTCGAACAAGAAGTGGCTTATTATGCAACTCACGAAGAGCAAGGTCCTAAGTACAGTCCTTTCTTGATCCCTGCAATGATTGGCGACATCGCAGCTGGCCGTATCTCTATCAAGTATGGTTTCCGCGGTCCTAACTACGGTGTAGTTTCTGCTTGCGCATCATCAACCAACGGCATGATTGATGCCTTCAATCAAGTGCGTATGGGTAAGGCTGTTGCCATCGTCACTGGTGGTGCTGAAGCAGCTATCTGCCCAGTTGGTGTGGGTGGCTTCAACGCTATGCACGCCCTCTCAACCCGCAACGACAGTCCTGAAACCGCTTCACGTCCATTCAGCGCTTCTCGCGATGGTTTCGTGATGGGTGAAGGTGGTGTTTGCCTCATCTTCGAGGAACTCGAACACGCTCTCGCTCGCGGTGCTAAGATTTACGCTGAAGTTGTTGGTGGCGGTACAAGCGCTGATGCTTATCACATCACTGCAACTCACCCTGAAGGCCTCGGTGCTCGCTTGGTTATGAAGCGTGCGGTTGAAGATGCTGGTCTCAGCGTTGATGATATCGACTACATCAACGTGCACGGTACTTCTACTCCTGTGGGCGACCTTAGCGAATCTCAAGCTATCGTTGACCTCTTCGGCAAGCACGCTTATGAACTCAACATTAGCTCTACCAAGTCTATGACTGGCCACATGCTCGGTGCTACCGGTGCTATGGAAGCTATGTTCTGCGTGAAGTCGGTACAGGAAGATATCGTTCCTCCAACTATCAACCACGAAGATGACGACCGCGACGAAAAGATTGACTACGACCTTAACTTCACTTTTGGCAAGGCTCAAAAGCGCGAAGTGAACGTAGCGCTCTCTAACACTTTCGGTTTCGGTGGCCACAATGCTACTATTATCGTTAAGAAGTACAAAGGTTAATATCCCGTGTTTAACGGTATCATATCATTCATAAAGCTCCTTTCCTCTAAGGATAAGGGGCTTTATGTCTTTATACATGACCTTACTGGATTCTACCCGAAAAACATCAATCTCTACAAACTGGCTTTCGTGCACCGCTCTATGCCGGTGAAAGACGAAAACGGTAACTGGGTGAACAATGAACGCCTTGAATATTTGGGCGATGCCGTGCTCGACCTCGTGGTGGCTGCATACCTGTATCACCACTATCCTGATAAGCATGAAGGCTTCCTGACCAGCACTCGTGCCAAGATTGTGCAACGCGAGAGCCTGAACCGCATCGGTAAACTGTTTCATCTCGACCAGCATGTAAAGGCTTCTGCACACTCTTCGTCGCACAATAGCTATATCAGCGGTAATGCCGTTGAGGCATTTGTTGGTGCCATATATCTCGACCGTGGATATGCTTGCGCGCAGAATTTTATCGAAAATAAAATCATTCGCGACAACATTGATATCGTGAGCCTTGTCAATACCGAGAAAAACTTCAAAAGCCGCTTGATTGAATGGACTCAAAAGTTCCATGTGAGCATTGAATACGAGCTCGTGGACACTTACAACGATGCCGAAAACAACCCTGTGTTCCGCACCGCTGTGCTGCTTGGCGGAATCTTTGCAGCCGATGCCACCGGCTACAGTAAAAAGGAATCGCACCAGGGCGCATCAAAGAAAGCACTTGAGCGCTTGAAAACCGACCATTTGTTCTACGAGCAAGTGGTAGCCACAGCCACATCACCAGTCCCAGCCCCCATCTCCTGACGTCACACCCACTTTCTACTATCGCAACACTTTCTGACAAAGGAAGTGGCAGGTTTGTTATATTTTTGGGCACCATAGTGCTCGCTTGCCAACTCTCGCTTCCACCTCT
>JAKSMA010000161.1 GCA_024400895.1 Muribaculaceae bacterium
ACCACTGCTGCCGAAAACATTTCGGAGGTGCGTATCACCGTGAGCGAAAACAAGGACTACTCTGCGCCTTTTGTTCACAATCCTTCGTCGAAGTCGGCCGATTCCTACGAAATTAAGAATTGCATACCTGGCCGTGTTTACTACTACAAGGTGGAAGAATTTCTGAAGGACGGCAGTGTGACAGAGGTGGCTAATGGTGTGTTCCGTACGGTGGGACAGGTAAGAATGATTCAGGTGCTAAATGCCCATAATGTGAGAGATATCGGCGGATGGATGACACAATACGGCGTGCCGGTGAAGTATGGCCGACTCTATCGTAGCGGTAGCCTCGACGCTATCAAACCTGCTGGACGACAGGATTTCGCGGTGAACCTGAATGTGGGTTCAGAATTGGATTTGCGTTCAGAATCTCGTCTCAAGAAATCGAAATTGGGCGACGATAAGGACCTTCTCGTGTTGGCTCACAGCGACTATATGTCGGGCGTGAAGCGCAAGAATCACTTGTATGTGAAAGATTTGGCTTGGATTGTGGAACGCTTACGTGAGGGTAAGAATGTGGATTGGCACTGCGCCATCGGTTGCGATCGTTGTGGCACGCTCAGTTTCCTGATTGAGGGGCTACTTGGCCTGAACGAAATCGATCTTGGACGCGACTACGAACTCTCTACACTGAGCAAGTTCAAGCGCTTGCGTCGCTCGGTGAAGGAGATGATAAACTATATCAAGACTTTTGGAGGTGAAGGCGATAATCTTGCGCAATGTTTCTACAACTATTGGCTTTCTATCGGTGCTTCGCGTGAAGATATGGATTATCTTCTTGAAGTGATGCTTGATTACCCAGAAAAGAAATAATAGGAAAAATTATAAGAAAAACAGAAAAAAGATGTTTGTTACAAAGAAACTGAATCGCTTTTTGGTGGGTGCTCTTCTCCCCCTCTTTGCAGGTGCGATGCTGCTGGCGTCGTGCAACAAGGAAAAAGCGTAAGATGAAAATTTTGAAAAGGTGCTTGTCATCAACGAGTTGATGGCATCTAATCATACTGGCCTTCTCACAAAGAATGGCGAAACTTGCGACTGGTTGGAAATTAAGAATGTTTCATCCGAAGATGTTTCGCTCAAGGGCTATACGCTCGAATATGAAAAGGCGAAAGTTGAAAAAGATGATGATGCCGCCAAGAAGAAGGACAAGAAGAAAAAGGATAAAAAGAAAGATAAGGCTAAAAACGAAGAAGCCAAGCCTGATGCTGATGGCGAATGGACTTTTCCCGATGTGACGCTCAAGCCAGGCCAATGCGTGGTGGTGTTTGCCTCGAAGGATGTAAATCTTAATTCTGCAGAAGAGATTCATACTAATTTCAAATTAGCAGCCGATGGCGGTAAGGTGCAATTGGTTTCAGAGGCGGGCACTGTGATGTCGGAGGTGACTTATGGCGCTTTGAAGCCAGATGAGGCATATCGTCGCTTGAAGGATGGCTCGTTTGAAAAGAGCCATTGGGCCACTCCTGGCTTCGACAATACCAACGAGGGCTATGCAGCCGACAACGAAGTGCTCGACGGCCAGCGTCAATGCCCTGTGCAGATTTGGCGTATGATGTCGAAAGGCGACAAGGAGTCGGGACACTGGGCAGAACTGAAGAATGTGTCGGCACAACCTGTGGACTTGGGCGAATACTGCTTGACCGACAACCCTGGCAAGCCCGACAAATGGAAATTCTCGGCTGTGAAACTCGCTCCTGGTGCCACCTACAAGGTGGTGTTTGTGGGAAAGAAGGCGCCTGCCGATGAAGCGGATAAAGTGAATTTCAAGATAGATGAAGAAGTGCTGATTCTTACCAAAGGCGGTAAATTCGTGGATGGTGTGAATGCCTCTGCCACCAAAATTGGCACCTCTGTAGGCCGCGCCAACGGCCGCAAGGGGTTCTTCTATTTCAAGGATGCTGACGGCGGAGAGGAGGAGTGTGCCCCCTTTCGCTTCATAGCGCAGCAACCCTCATTCTCGCTTCAGCCGGGTGTTTACGGCAAGAAGAAGTCGATGTTCGTTGGTCTTGATGGCCACGGACACAATGTGCACTACACGCTCAATGGTAGCATTCCCACTTCGGAATCGAATGTCTATAAGGATTCGGTAAAAATAGAGTCTTCCACCACTTTTCGCGCTTTTGCTGAGGGCGACAGCTGTACGCTCTCGAGCGATGTGGTGACAGGCACTTATATCCTTGGGCAAAATCACGATGTGGCAGTGATGAATATCACTGTCAACGAGAGTGACCTCTACGATTTTCATTCGGGTATCTATGTGGATGGTCCCTCGCCTGGTGATGAGTTTCCGTATACAGGTGCCAATTACTGGAAACCTTGGGAGAAAAGGGCGAATATTGAGTTTTTTGATGGAAAAGAGGGCTTCTCAGAGGGTTGTGTCCTGAAGATTTTCGGTGGATTTTCTCGTGCTCTTCCCAAGAAATCGTTTTCTATCAAGTTCAATGGAAAATACGGTCCTTCGTCGCTCACTTACGACTATTTTGGTAAGGGCGAGCCAGAGCGGCTGAAAAGTTTCGTAATTCGTGGCGGTGGTCAGGATGCAGAGTTGATGATGGGGCGCGACGAGTTTCTCACCAGCCTTATGGCGCAGAATAGCCCAAAGTTGCTTGTGCAGGATTATCGCCCAGTGGCACTGTATATCAACGCCAAGTATTTTGGCCTCTACTTCATTCGCGAGAAAATCAACAAAGATTTTGTATCTCGTCATATGGGCGTTTCATCGGAGTCGGTCACAATGTTTGAGTCGGAATATTTAGAAGGCCCTAATAAAAAAGACTACACCAGCATGGTCAACTTCCTCGAATCGCACAATATGAAAGCGAAGGAAAATTTTGACCAGGCTGCACAATTAGTGGATTTTGAAAATCTGATTGACTTTAAAATTGGTGAAATCTACGCCACTAACGTTGATGTAGGCAACATGCGATATTTCATCTCTTCCGACCCCAAGGGCGACCGCAAATGGCGCTGGATATACTACGACCTCGACGCGTCGTTTATGGACCTCAGAAACGCCTCTTATTATATTGGGCTGAACAATGATGGATATGTGAATTTCCACAATCGCGTGATTGCGCTATTGCTGAAGAGTCCCGACTTCCGCGACCTGTTCCTGCAGCGACTCTCTCACCACATGCACCACACCTTTGCCACAGCAAGTGCCACCAAGATGTTCGACGACTTGATAAAGTCGATTGATTCTGAGATGGTGCTCAATTGCAAGCGATGGGAAAAGATGCTCACCTACGACCAGTGGAAGAAATATGTAAACGAATTTCGTAAGACGTTGCAGACTCGCAACAAAGTGGTACTCAACGACATCCGCAAGTATCTCCAGGTGACCAAAGAAGAAGAAAGTAAATACTTCTCCGACCTCGGTTTCTAACCATCCTTTTCATTGTCCAATGCTTGGATGATGGCTTCGCAGAGTTTTGGCATTGCCGCCTTATTGCCATGGTGACCGCCGGGGATACGACGGGCATCGCCATACGCATCCTTAAACGGATGGAAATATCTGTCGCCCAAATATTCGTCCTGGGTGGCAAATAGGCCAGTCACCCGAGTCGCCCCCTGTGGATTGTTCACCTTCTTCTCGTAGGTCGCATAAGTGGCCAGCATTTCGGCCGATGCCACCTTGTCGTCGGGATGGTCGGGGCGTGGCTTGAGCAGAGGCAATTCCACAGTAGGCATCATGCAAGGGTTAATCACCACCTTAGGCACGCACACATCGAGGCAAAGCGTCACGAAGCCCCCAAGCGAAGTGCCCACCACCAAATCCACGGCATTCTTGCGCACAAATTCCTCAAGAAAAACCTTAGTGGCGTGGCAATCGTCCTGCGGATACACAGGGCACAGCACCTCAAATTCGCCGACGGGCAGATGCTCCCTCAGCAGCCTACAAAAAGTAGACTCCGGGCTCCCCCCAAATCCATAAACAAAAAGTAACTTGTTCATCATCATTGTAATATTTATTAGGCGAAGTAGTTGGAGCGGTCGAGGTTTCGGTAGCCGATGGCTTCCATGATGTGGTGTGAGCGCACCATTACGCTGCCTTCGAGGTCGGCCACGGTGCGGGCAACCTTCAATATCCTATCGTAGGCGCGGGCGCTCATGTTCATGCGCTCTATGGCATTGCGCAGTAGCGCGAGGCCTTCTTCGTCGGGCTCTGCCCACTGGTGGAGCATGCTGGTGGTCATTTGAGCGTTGCAGTGGATGCCGGGGGTGTCTTTGAAGCGCAGGTTCTGTATGGCCCTCGCCTGCACTACCCTCTTGCGTATGGTTTCTGACGATTCGCCTGGAGTTTTGTCGGCGAGGTCGTCAAAATTCACGGGTTGCACCTCTATCTGCAGGTCGATGCGGTCGAGTAGCGGTCCGCTTATCTTTCCTAAATAGTGCTGGCGCTGATGAGCGGTGCAGATGCATTGCTTGCTGGGGTGGCCGTAGTAGCCGCATGGGCAAGGGTTCATGCTTGCCACGAGCATAAACGATGCTGGATAGTTGGTGGTGTATTTGGCGCGGCTGATGGTGATTTGTCGGTCTTCGAGCGGCTGTCGCATCACCTCAAGCACTGTGCGATTGAATTCAGGAAGTTCGTCAAGGAAAAGCACGCCGTTGTGGGCGAGGCTGATTTCGCCTGGTGTGGGATAGGTGCCACCACCCACGAGTGCCACAGGGCTGATGGTGTGGTGTGGCGAGCGATAGGGGCGCGTTGTGAGCAGCGTTGTTCCGCTTTTGAGGCTACCTGCCACCGAATGGATTTTCGTCGTTTCTAAGGCCTCTGAGAGGCTGAGAGGCGGAAGTATGGATGGCAGTCGCTTTGCCATCATCGATTTTCCGCTGCCAGGGCTGCCGATGAGCAGAATGTTGTGTCCACCAGCACAAGCCACTTCAAAGGCGCGCTTCACATTGTCCTGCCCTTTCACTTCGCTGAAGTCGTAAGGGAAATTGCCTTGTGCTTGTGCAAATTCGGCGCGGGTGTCGATTTCCGTTGGTGTGAGTTCTTCTTCGCCGTTGAGGAACTTCACCACTTGCGAAATGTGGTCGACGCCATACACTTTAAGATTGTTGACGATAGCGGCCTCTGATGCGTTGTCCTTCGGAAGGATGAAGCCGTCGAGGTGGAGCTCGCGTGCCAGGATGGCCATGGGCAGAGCTCCCTTGATTTTGCGTACTGTGCCATCGAGCGAGAGTTCTCCCATAATCATATATTTGCTCAGCAAGTCGGTTTTCACCACCTCATCGGAGGCCAGTGTGCCGATGGCAATGGGCAGGTCGTAGGCGGCTCCTTCCTTTTTGATGTCAGCAGGCGACATGTTTACCACCACCGTCTTGTTGGGGAACTGAAATCCGGCTTCGTTGATGGCACAACGCACGCGTTCCGAACTTTCCTTCACTGCGGCATCGGGTAGGCCCACGATCACGATTTGCGTGCCCCAATCGAAGGTGGTGTCGATGGTCACCTCAATGGCGTTGATGCCCTGCACTGCGGCG
>JAKSMA010000162.1 GCA_024400895.1 Muribaculaceae bacterium
CCCGTGGGCGATAGGCTGACTCGGCTTCTGAAGCCCCTGTGGCTGGGGCGCCCCTTCCGCGCTTCGCCATCGTCGGCGCGAGTGATTTTCTCAAGATTGTTGTCGTAGAGTAGGTTGTAGCCCACCGAAAGTTTCAGCGGTTTGCAGAGTTTGTATTCCACATCAGCGCCAAAGCTCCATCGGTCGAGGGTCTTGCTGTCGTTGCGCGTGCGCAATTCCACTTCGGCGCCCACCGAAGCCTTTTTCGAAATCTTGTGTTCGGCACCTAAAGAATAACTGGCGCCGAAATCGTCGCCAGCAACCGTCGGCAGTGCTACGCTCGCCAAGAGCGCCACAGTGATTATTTTTGATTGAAGTTTTCCCATTCTTCTCGTGCCACTCTGGTGCGCTCGTCGATAGTGGTGTCGGCGCTATCGTTGTCGGTTACATAATACACTTTCAGCAAAGCCATGTCGCGGAGGAAATCCACGCTGCCCACGTCCACGTGCTTCACATCCACGCCGAGGCGCTTCTTCAAATCGTCGATAAGTTCGGCTCTGCGGTCTTCGGCGATGAGCTCCACGCGGTCGTAGTTCACATATTTGGTGCGCTCTTTGGTCTTGAGGATAAACGCCTCGCAAAGCACAATGCCCAAAAGGAATGCGATGTTAGGAATGAGTTGCTCGATGCGGAACGTGTTGCCTCCAGCGCCCAGTGAGTTGACCACCGAAAGGCAGAGGATGGAGAACAGATAGGTCATTTCTCGCACCGGGATGGTGTCGGTGCGGTAGCGCATGATGCTGAAAATGCCAAACAAGCCGATACCGATGCCGATACCAGTGCTGCTGTCGAGAGCATTAATCATGTACACCATGAAATACATCAGGAAGAAAATGGCGATGCCAATCATCACGAACGTGAAGTAATAGTCGCGTCGGTGACTTTTCTTGTAATAGAGGAAATGTGTGATGCCCCACACAAACAGCATGTTGACCAAAAACATTTCAGCCATGAGGGCTATGGATTGCGTTCCGTTCATTTTGTTATGATGTGATAGTTATTATATATCATTTAAAGATTTGCTTGCATTTTTTCCACATAGTGGAGTTTTGGTTTAAATCGGTTGATGCGCAGCGAGTGGTCGGTCATCGCGCAGCCCATGCAGTATTTACTGAAGCCTTTGGGCTTGATGCGCAACTGGCGAAGAATCGGTACGATTGGCGAGGGCTTGCGTCCGTCGCGTTTGAGTTCTATGATTACCAGCTCGTCAAGGGTCGTCTTCTCGTCTGTGGCGAAATTGTGGAATCGCAGGTCCATGTCGATGGTGATACGCTCAGTTTTGCCTTTGTTCACCAGCGTGATGCGCTGAAAGCGATTCTCTAATTGGCTGTGCAGCGACTTTGGATTGTAGGTGAGGTACTTGCCGAGGAAGTCGTCGTGGTGCATCTCTGAAGCTTCCGCTGCAGGAGTGCCAGGCACAAATTCGGTTAAGGCGATGCGCTTTTTGCTTGTGCGACCGTGGTTGTCCTTCGTTTTTATCTCCAGGAAATGGGTGTCGGAATCCTCGTAAGAGCGCACGCGCAATTTTTGGCGGGGTCGTTTGTCGAATTGATGCCTGCTGAACATGCTCATGTCGTCGGTGTCAAAGTACATTGTGTAGTAATGCGCTATTCGTTTGCCGTCGATTTCCTGTATGTAGTAATCTTCTTTAACCATCTCCAGCAGTTGATACAGCAAAGCGCGCGTGGTGACATATTTCATGTCCACGCGGTTCATCAGCTTCACGCTCCCCATTTCTTGGAGTGAAATAGCGTGAAAATCTGCCAAAAGATGTTCTGATACAGACAATGATTTAGAGTATTCTACAATGTTATTTTACAATACAGCGAGTATCTTTTATGCAAAAGTACAAAATATTATGCATTCTTTTAAAAAAAGTTGACAGATTGCATGCTAATCAATACAAAACTGCTAATTTTTTAGACGAAATGATATGATATTGTTGGAAAATCTAATACATGGGGCGAAAAAATTGGGAGAACGACCATTTTAGCGATTCTCCCTCAAATAGCATATATGTATAAGAATAAAATTCTTTAGTCGATAATGTCGAAGCCTGTGTATTTATGGAGCACTTCTGGCACCTTGATACCTTCTGGGGTCTGGTTGTTTTCGAGCAACGCAGCCATGATGCGAGGAAGAGCCAAAGCCGAACCATTAAGGGTGTGGCAGAGGCGAGTCTTCTTGTCTTCGGCACGATAGCGGCATTTCAGGCGGTTGGCCTGATAGGTTTCGAAATTAGATACCGAACTAACTTCAAGCCAGCGCTGTTGTGCACCGCTCCACACTTCAAAGTCGAAAGTGATGGCAGAGGTGAAACTCATGTCGCCACCGCAGAGGCGAAGAATGTGCCAAGGCAATTCGAGCTTTTCGAGAAGACCTTGCACGTGGTCCTTCATTTCTTCAAGCGCAGCGTAAGAGTTTTCTGGCTTTTCGATACGCACGATTTCCACCTTGTCGAATTGGTGCAGACGGTTCAAACCGCGCACGTCTTTACCATAGCTACCGGCTTCGCGACGGAAGCAAGCACTGTAGGCGCAATTCTTCTTTGGGAGGCTGTCGCCAGGGAGAATCACATCGCGATAGATGTTGGTCACAGGCACCTCAGCGGTAGGAACCATGTAGAAGTCGTCGAGTTGGCAGTGGTACATCTGACCTTCCTTGTCAGGAAGTTGGCCAGTGCCAAGGCCAGAAGCCTCATTCACCACGTAAGGAGGTTGGATTTCGGTGTAGCCAGCCTTGTTAGCCTCGTCGAGGAAGAATTGGATGAGTGCGCGTTGCAAGCGAGCGCCCTTGCCGATGTAAACAGGGAAGCCTGCACCGGTAATCTTCACGCCAAGGTCGAAGTCGATGAGGTTGTATTTCTTAGCGAGTTCCCAGTGTGGAAGTGCGTCAGCGCCGAGGTTAGGCATTTCGCCGCCAGTTTTTTCCACCACATTGTCTTCTGCAGTTTTACCTTCAGGAACACCTTCGTAAGGCACGTTAGGCACAGAGAGGAGCACTTCGCGGATTTCAGCTTCGATAGCGCTGAGCTTGTCGTCGATTTCCTTGTTGGCAGCCTTCATAGCGCCTACTTGCGCTTTAGCTTCGCCAGCTTCGTCCTTCTTGCCTTGTTTCATGAGGGCACCAATCTGTGCAGCCATTTTGTTGAGTTCGGCAGCGTTGTCGTCGCGTTGCTTCTGAATCTGCTTGCGTTGTTTGTCGAGTTCAACCACACGCATAATTGGTTCGCGACCATCAAATTGCTTTACAGCCAATCTTTTGATCACTTCCTCAGGATTTTCGTTGATGAGTTGTAATGTAAGCATTTTATCTTGTTTTTTATCGTTTTCAATCTAATAACTTACAAAGTTACATAATATTGCGAAACTATCCAAAAAGGATTTTCACTTGAGTCTACAAGTGTGGGATGAAGACGCCGATTTTATCCGATTTTCCATAAGGTTATGTAACCGATGTTTCAACCTTTTTGATGAATTTTGACTACATTAAGGCACATAAATGTGCAAAAATAGGCTCTATTGCTGTTGGTATAATGATTTGTATAATAGCGAATTAGATAGTGATTACACCAAAAGAACCGTCCCTTTGATGTGAGGTTTTGTATGGCAAAGGGATGCCCCTTGTCTATGAAAAAAAAGCCCGGAGGGGTTGGGCTCCGGGCGAATGATTTATGGTTTTGAGATTTGGGGAATCGGCTGGTTATTTGATGATTTTTTTGCCGTTCTGGATGAAGATGCCGTGTTGTGGGTTTGCTACGCGTTGACCAAGCACATTGTAGATGGCTCCGTCGATTGCTTCGTTGGCTTTCACATCGGTGATGGCTGTTTGCTCTTTTCCGAGGCCCACTGCTGCCCATGCTTGCTTCACGCTTGCTAATTGTGGGCTGTTTTCACCCCACTTGTTGCTAGCTGCGTCTACCCAGTAGTTGCGGCAAATTGGGAAGGTGACATTGAAGAAGTCGTGAGAAGTGAGCACCTCGTAGGCGAGTGCTTCAGCGTCGTCGCGGCTCATAGGAGTTACGGCGTAAGATTCGCCAAGGGTGTTGACGCCTTGTCCACCTTCCACGAGCAGGTAGTACATGTGAGTTTGCACGGTGCTCTTGGTGTAGGGGTCTTCTGCTTCGTTAAAGAATTGGTCGCCGTAGCATTCTGCCATGTTCATTGTTGCAGGTGTATCGAAACGGCGCATGATAGGACGCTCTGCAGGCATATAGTCGCCACCAAAGTACCATATTGTTTCGCCGGTCACATATTTGCAAACGTTGAGCCCCATGATGTCGGCAAAACTTTCAGCCAAGCCCATACATTCAAGATTTTCGGTGAAGTTGTGGTTCACCAGGTGGGTGAATTCGTGGCCAAGCACTTGCAGTGCCACCAATGGTTTCAGACGTACAACGCCTTCTTCTGGAGTGTCGCCCATCATCATTTCACATCCTAAGCCGATGTTGATGAATGCCTTGTCGCTATTGGGATTAAGTATCGCCATTGATGTTTGAGGTATGCCACTTTGTGGGTTGATGAGATTCACCACTGGCGAGCCCTTGCCGTCGTAACCGTTGCGTTTGAATTTCTGGCTGTAGTATTCGAGCGTTTTGTCAAGTCCCCAGTGTGCGTCGAGGGCTGGTTGCAAGCCGCTAACGTTGCCATAGGTGTGGAAACCTACATAGCCATTCAAGTACGACAATTCTGCGCCGCCTCTCACTTCTCTGTAATTAGGTGACATCACGTAGACCGCAGCGTCGGAGAGATGCTCACCCTCAAAGTTCTTGAGTACAAGGCGGACGGTGCCAGTCTTGGCTGTGATAGGGTGTGGAAGACGCACGATGATTTTCTCATTGCTTACAGTGCAAGGAAACTCTGCTGTGTTGTAAGGTGCGCCATCGCCTTCTGTGATTTCGAGGTGCGCAGTGGCGTTCTCTAACAGCCCAGAGGCGTACTCGGAGGCGTGAATCTCAATGTCGATGCTGTCGATTTGCATCGAGCATTCAGGCAGATTCCATGTGGTGCCGGCATTGACAATGGGGGCAGACGACATGAAATAGCGGTTGTACCATGCGTTTTTGTCGGTGTAGAATGCTCCGTTACGGTTGATTTGCTCTTCAAGACTCATGCCATTTGGGATGAGTGCAGAATATGTAGCATTCACAGTGTAGAAATTGCGCGTAGGGTCGTAGAGCGCATAAGAGCCATCGGTCAATTGCGCGCAGTGAATCTCCTGCTTGCCGGCATAGAGCGTGTTGGCTGTGCATGTAGCGGGTTTGCTCCCCTCGTAAATTGAGGGAGCACTTTGTGCCCAAGCTGCGCCAGTTGCCAGCGCAGCAAGGAGTAATGAACATAAATGCTTCATAGGTTTAGTGCCTGTTTTGTTATTGGGTTAATAAATAATTGTCTGTAACATGAAGGGGCATTAGCCGAAACTGATGGTGCCAGTTCCCTTCTTAGCCTCGTTGGCGACATTTGATTCTTGGCGAGGCGATGGT
>JAKSMA010000163.1 GCA_024400895.1 Muribaculaceae bacterium
GGTTTGCATATTGTCGTTCACCTCAATGCCGCGTCGGCTCACCTCGATGCCGAGGGCTTCAACGCCTTCAGGAATCACTGGCTTGCGGCCAACGGCCATCAGCACGGCTTCGCATTCGATTGCCAGTTCCTTGCCTTTGGCTTCGTAGGTCACGGTGTAGCCATTCTCGCTTTTGGCGATAGATTTCACGCCGGCACCGACCTTAATGTCGACACCGCGTTTGCCCATCACTGTGCGTAGGCGTTTTGCTACATCCTTGTCGAATGGGGGGAGAATTTCTTTGCAGAATTCCACCACGCTCACTTCCACGCCAAAACTACTGAAAATGCCTGCGAATTCCATGCCAATCACACCGCCGCCAATCACGCAGAGGCTTTTGGGCAGTGCGGTCATTGCCAATATGTCGTCGCTGTTCATGGCGAATTCTGCACCTTCGATAGGCAGTGCTTTAGGAGCAGAGCCAGTGGCAATCACGATGTTGTCGGCTTCTGCTGTCTCATCACCCACGCTCACGGTGTGGGCATCCACGAGTTTTGCCTCGCCGTGCATCACAGTGATTTGTGGATTGTTGAGGAGCATGCCAATGCCGTCGCGGAGTTGGCTGACCACTGTATCTTTTCTTTCAACAGCTTTAGCATAGTCCACACTGATGCCTTCCACGCTCACGCCAAATGCTTCCGCATCGTGAAGAAGGTTGAGCACTTCGGCATTGCGGCAAAGCGCCTTGGTGGGAATACAACCGCGGTTCAGGCAAGTGCCGCCCAAGTTGTCGCGTTCCACGATAGCCACTTGTAGCCCGTGTTGAGCAGCTTCTGCAGCCATCTCGTAGCCACCAGGGCCTGCACCGATAATAATCAAATCATATTTCATAAATGATGATTTTTTGAGAAATTTGATGATAGAGATTAGAAATTAGAAATTAGATATTAGATATTAGATATTAGATGGTTAGCGGGCATTAGCCCCAGATGTTTTTGCTATCTAATTTCTAATTTCTAATCTCTAATTTCTAATTTCAAACATCTTAAATTACAATTCTTCAACTGCACAGAGTTCATTCCAGGTGACAATCTGCTTCAAAGCAGCCTTGGTGTCGTCGAGACGGCGAACAGGAGTGGTGTGAGGAGCTGTCTTCACCAATTCTGGGTCATCCTTGGCTTCTTGTGCAATTTTCTTCATCACCTCAATGAATCCATCAAGTGTTTCCTTGCTTTCATTCTCGGTTGGCTCAATCATGAGTGCCTGGTGGAAAAGCAATGGGAAATAGATGGTAGGAGCGTGATAGCCATAGTCGAGCAAGCGTTTAGCCACATCAAGAGTGGTAACACCTGTGCTCTTGTCCTTCAAGCCATCGAATACGAATTCGTGCTTGCAAACGCCTTCAATTGGTAATTCGTAGCAGTCTTTCAGCGATTCCTTGATGTAGTTGGCATTGAGAGTGGCCAATGGACCCACCCATTTCAGATTGTCGCTACCGAGTGTAACGATATAGGTGAGGGCACGCATCATGATGCCGAAGTTGCCGAGGAAGCCACTGATGCTACCAAGCGATTCTTCGCCCATGTCAATCTTGTAGTCTACCATGCCGTCTTCGTTGAAGTCGCAAGTCACGCGAGGATTTGGCAAGAACTGCTCAAGACCTTCGCGTACGCCGATAGGACCGCTACCAGGACCGCCACCACCGTGAGGGGTAGAGAATGTCTTGTGGAGATTGATGTGCATTACATCGAAGCCGATGTCGCCAGGACGGCATTTGCCGAGCATTGGGTTGAGGTTTGCTCCATCGTAGTACATCAAACCGCCGCAGTCGTGCACGAGCTTCGCGATTTCTGCGATATTGTTTTCAAACAAGCCCAGTGTGTTAGGGTTGGTCATCATCATGCCGGCGATAGTGTCGTCGAGCAGAGGCTTCAAGTCTTCCACATCCACGCGTCCGTCGGGTTTGCTCTTCACTTCCACTACATCGAGGCCACATACTGCCGCACTTGCAGGATTGGTGCCGTGAGCACTGTCGGGCACAATGATTTTGGTGCGCTTAGCGTCGCCGCGGCTCATGTGATAACTGCGAATCACCATCAAACCGGTAAGTTCGCCGTGAGCACCAGCAAATGGATTGAGTGTAAATTCGCTCATGCCTGCAATCTCAGAGAGGCTGCGTTGGAGTTGGTAGTACACAGCCAAAGCACCTTGCACGGTTTCCACATTCTGGAGAGGGTGGAGGCCAGTGAATTCGGGATGAGCGGCAATTTCTTCGTTGATTTTTGGATTATATTTCATTGTGCAAGAGCCCAATGGATAGAAACCTGTGTCAACACCGAAGTTGTTGTTGCTCATGTTGGTATAGTGGCGCACTACGGTGAGTTCGTCCACTTCAGGAAGAGCAGGCTCTTCTACGCGAAGCAGATTTTCAGGGAGTTGTGCAGTGCTGTATTCACTAAGTTCATTCTTGGGAAGGGAGTAGCCCTTACGACCAGGTTTTGACAACTCGAAAATGAGTTTTCCGTAATATGTATTATTCATCTTCGTCTTCTCCTTCCGTGTAAGCTTTACAAGTTAATACTACTTCGTCGAGGTCATCTTTGCTGATAGTTTCGGTCACACAAAGAAGCAAAGTATTGTCGGCAATCTTCAAGCCTAATTGCACACCATTATAGTCGAGCAATACATTCTGGAGGTCTTCGATATCACCGTCGAATTTTACAGCAAATTCGTTGAGGAATGGCTTGTCGGGGTATGCCATGCTGAATCCCTTCAGTTCGCAAAGTTTTTCAGCCAGATAGTGAGCACCGCTATATCCGAGTTCGTTCACTTCCTTCAAACCTTCTTTGCCCATAAGCGCCATGTAGACAGTAACATAAAGTGCCATCAAACTTTCGTTTGAACAAATGTTACTTGTTGCTTTCTCGCGGCGGATATGTTGTTCGCGTGCTTGGAGAGTAAGCACAAATGTGCGTTTGCCGTCCATGTCGGTGGTTGCACCCACAATGCGGCCAGGCATCTTGCGAATCAGTTTCTTGCTTGTGCAGAGGAAGCCCACGTATGGACCGCCGAAGTTCATTGGAATACCGAGGCTTTGGCCGTCGCCAACAGCAATGTCGGCACCCCATTCGCCTGGAGTCTTGAGTACGCCAAGGGTCGATGCCACACAGTTCATTATCAAGAGAGTTTTGTGCGCGTGGCAGAAGTCTGCCCAGCCAGTGTAGTCTTCCACGATACCATAGAAGTTAGGAGCGGCAACGATAACGCCTGCCACATCGTCGGCAGCTACTTTGGCCTCAAAGTCGCTCTTGTCGGTCACACCGTCTGCTTCGGCGATGGTTTCGAGCACCACGCCATTGAATTTAGCATAAGTTTCAACAACACGGCGAACGATAGGGTTGACAGTTGCAGAAATCAGCACTTTGTTGCGCTTCTTTGCTGCAGCCACTGCCATCATCATGGCTTCGGCTGTGGCTGTGCAACCATCGTACATCGATGCGTTCGACACTTCCATGCCAGTGAGCATTGCCATCATGCTCTGATATTCAAAGATGTATTGGAGTGTACCTTGTGAGATTTCGGCCTGATATGGAGTGTAAGAGGTAAGGAATTCGCTACGGCTAACAATATTGTTGACCACTGATGGTGAATAGTGGTCGTAGCAACCTGCGCCGATGAGGCATTTCAGTGTTTCGTTGCCTTGAGCGAGACTATTGAAGAACTTGCGCACTTCAATTTCGCTCAGTCCCTCAGGCAGACCATACTCTTTTTTCAACACCAAGTCTTCAGGGATGTCCTTGTACAAGTCGTCAAGGCTCTTTTCCCCGCAGGTATTGAGCATCGAGCGGATGTCGTCTTCGGTATGTGGGAAAAATTTATAGCTCATAATAGATGTTTTAATTGAGAATAGAGGGTTGAGGACCACATAAAATCGTCCTCAACCCATTGTTTCATTAATGAAATGGCTTATTCGCCGATGAATGCTTTGTAAGCAGCAGCGTCCATGAGGTTTTCGAGTTCGCTTGCATCGCTCATTTCCACCTTCATGATCCAGTTTTCGTAAGCGTCCTTGTTCACGAGACCTGGTTCGTCGTCGAGTGCTTCATTCACTTCTACTACAGTGCCGCTAACTGGAGAGAACAAATCGCTGGCAGCCTTCACGCTTTCCACTGCGCCAAATTCTTCGCCTGCGTTCACTTCGTCGTCCACTTCTGGCATATCAACATACACTACATTGCCGAGTTCGTGTTGAGCGTGGTCGGTGATACCAACGAAACCGATGTTGCCTTCCACTTTCACATATTCATGTGATTCACTGTAATAGTAGCCTTCAATAATTTTGCTCATAGTTGTTGTTTTTAATTTTGTGTTGCCCATTATAACAGGGCAGGTTTAATATTAATTTTGTTGATTATTTATTTCTTGTAAGATTTCTTGTAGAATTTCTTCTTCACGATAGTGGCTCCGAACACTTTCTTGCGAATCTTCACGCTCAGTTCGTCGCCAAGGTTGCCTACTGCGCGGTCAACCAATGCAAATGCAAGGCTCTTGCCTTCTACTGAAATGCCGCGATAGCCAGTGGTTACATAGCCCACCACTTTGTCGTCCTTCAGCACTTCGTAGCCATGGCGAGCGATAGCCTTGTCGTGCAATTCCAGACCCACGAGCTTCTTCGCGCTGCCTTCAGCCTTTTGCTTTGCACAAGCTTCTTGACCGATGAAACCACCTTCCTTGTCGAGTTTCACGAAAATGCCGAGAGTGGCTTCGATAGGAGAGATTTCGGCGCTCAATTCGTCGCCATACAGAGGCAGACCCACTTCAAAGCGCAATGTGTCGCGGCAACCGAGACCACAAGGTTGGACATCGGCAGCGATGAGCAAATCCCACATCTTGTTGATGGCAGCGTGGCTTGCGTAGATTTCAAAACCGTCTTCACCAGTGTAGCCAGTGCGACTCACGATTATGGTTTCGCCATCGTACTCCATAGTTTTGAATGTGTAGAACACGAGGTCGGCAGCATCAAGCTCGAGAACACTCTTCAGCACGGTTTCGCTGTCGGGACCTTGCACTGCGAGCTGGCCGTATTTGTCGCTTTGATGGTCAACGGTGACATTAAAGTCTTTTGCTTGTTCCATAATCCACGCCACATCCTTGTCGATATTAGCGGCATTGATTACGAGGAAAAGGTCGTTTTCACCCATCTTGTACACCAAGAGGTCGTCGACTGTACCTCCGTTGGGGTAGAGCATCATACCATAGTAGATTTTGCCAACAGGAGCATCGGTGATATCGTTGGTGAATATGTAGTTTACGAATTTTTCTGCTTCAGGACCAGTGATTTCCACTTCGCCCATGTGCGACACATCAAACACACCCACCTGGTTGCGTACGGCATTGTGTTCTTCCACGATACCTTTATATTGGATAGGCATATCAAAACCGCCGAAAGGGCTCATCAGTGCGCCCAATGCCACATGTTTGTCGTGGAGGCAGGTCATTTTCATTTCTTCGCTCATAATAGTTGTTTTAGTTT
>JAKSMA010000164.1 GCA_024400895.1 Muribaculaceae bacterium
CACTATATTCTTGAATATGCGCTCCACCAACCAGGAAAATCCGCTGATCCGTTATACGCGCCCTTTTCGGGAACTCCGAGTGTATCCTCAAACTTCCCAAATCCAATTTTCACAAGCCCTTTTTGGCATTGCCACCGCCTTGTATAATTCCTATTTTCGCGCCAGAGTTCTTTCATGTAATAAAGATATCGCATCCACTG
Source organism: Muribaculaceae bacterium (assembly GCA_024400895.1). GTDB lineage: Bacteria > Bacteroidota > Bacteroidia > Bacteroidales > Muribaculaceae > Sodaliphilus. The sequence continues at coordinate 201 of JAKSMA010000164.1, forward strand.
TTTCACTTAAAGTAGTGTGTTCGCATTTGGACCAAAAAAGTGGCGGTTTTTGGTCCAAATGCGAAATAAAAAATGGTGTTTCGGGTGTTTCAGGTGTTTCAGGTGTTTCAGGTGATTTGAGTGATTTGAGTTTGAGTGACAAACAGCAAACCCTTCAGAACAAGATTTTTTTCGTCATTCACGAACCAAACCAATAAACCAAAAAGTGCATTTGAGCATGGATGAGATTTAAACCCCAGAAATTTCAGGAGCGGAGGGCTCGGGTGGCGTTGAGCACTGCGAGCACCATTACGCCTACATCTGCGAATACTGCCATCCACAGGGCTGCAATGCCGAAGGTGGCAAGCACCATTACGCCTACTTTCACCCCGATGGAGAACACTACATTCTGGCGGGCTATGGCGATGGTGCGTTTGGCGATGCGTATGGCGCGTGCTATCTTTGATGGCTTGTCGTCCATGAGCACCACGTCGGCAGCTTCGATGGCGGCATCGCTACCGAGCGCTCCCATAGCAATGCCTACGTCGGCGCGTGCAAGCACCGGTGCATCGTTGATGCCGTCGCCAATGAATGCCAATGTGCTGCCTTCCGATTTTTCGGCGAGTAGTGCCTCCACGCGCGCAACCTTGTCGGCAGGGAGGAGGTTGGCATAATGCTTATCCATGCCCACTGCTGCAGCCACATGGTCAGCCACATCGGTGTGGTCGCCCGTGAGCATCACGGTTTGGTTCACGCCTGCATGCTTGAGGCTGGTGATGGCTTCCCTTGCATCGTCTTTGATGCGGTCGGAAATTTCGATATGGCCGGCGTATTTGCCTTCGATGGCCACGTGAATCACAGTGCCGCTATGGTGCTGGCCGCAAGGCACGCATTTTGCGCCCACCAGGGTCATCAGTTTCTCGTTGCCCACAGCCACCGCTCTTCCTTCGACCCCAGCGCGGACGCCGTGACCTGCAATTTCTTCCACTTCGCTAACGGAGCAACAGTTTGACTCTTCTGGGAAAGCGTTTTTCAGCGAGATGGCGATAGGGTGATTGCTATATCGCTCCACGTGTGCGGCAAGGTGCAGGAGTTCGCGTTCGCTGATGATATGTGGGTGCAGTGCCGAAACGGCAAATTCGCCATGTGTGAGTGTGCCCGTCTTGTCGAACACCGCCACTTCCATCTTAGCCAAAGCCTCCAGATAGTTAGCGCCCTTCACGAGGATGCCATCCCGCGGGGCAGCTCCAATGCCACCGAAGCAGGTGAGCGGCACTGAAATTACCAGTGCGCAAGGGCACGACACCACCAAGAACACGAGTGCGCGATAAATCCATGCAGGAAGCGCGCCGATGTATGATTCGCTGAAAACAGGCGGAAGGAATGCCACCACCAATGCACAAACCACCACCACAGGAGTGTAAACGCGTGCGAAGCGGCGAATGAAGCTTTCGCTGCGCGATTTGCCCTCGCTGGCGTGTTCCACCAGTTCAAGCACTTTTGATGCAGTGGATTCTCCGAACGACTTGGTGGTGCGAATGCGTAGCATGCCTGAGAGGTTGACGCAACCGGAAATCACCTCATCGTCTACTTTCGCACTGCGAGGCACGCTTTCGCCTGTGAGTGCCACGGTGTCGAGCGACGATTCGCCCTCAACGACCACTCCGTCGAGCGGAATACGTTCGCCTGGCTTCACCACGATGGTTTCGCCAATCTTCACTTCGGCAGGGTTTACGGCAGCGATAGCGCCATTTCTTTCCACATTCGCCACATCGGGGCGGATGTCCATCAGGCTGGCGATAGATTTGCGACTGCGCCCTTCAGCCAGATGCTCAAAGAGTTCGCCCACTTGGAAAAACAGCATCACAAACACCGCTTCCGGGAATTGGTGTTCGGCTCCGGGCAGAAATCCGATGGTCAGCGCACCCAAAGTGGCAATTGCCATCAGAAAGTTTTCGCCGAGCAAATGGCCGTGGAAAAGATCTTCCACCGCTTCATGCAGAGTTTCAAGGCCCACCACCAGGTAAGGCACTATATATATAAGGAGAAGCGCCCAAGTGGGAAGGCTGAAATTAGCCTCGATGGCCCACGCTGCAGCCAATAATTCGCTTGCCACCCCAATTTTGATGGCTGCGGCCTTTTCGCTTCCTTCGTGGTGATGACACCCACATCCACAGTCGTGTTCGTGGTGATGATGATGCCCGTGCTCATGATGGTGATGCTCGTGGTGATGGCATCTACATTCGTGCTCGCCGTGGCAGCAGCAATCATGGTGTTCGTGTTGATGTTCTGTGCAATGGCAATCGTGTTCGTGTTCCGAACAGCAGTCGTGTTTGTGCATATCGTTTTCGTTCATAATCAAAAATGCTTTAATGCTTTTACGATGCAAAATTAATGCGAGGGTTATGCAACCGGGTTGCAAATAACAAAATTGTGGGTTAACCTACGTTCCCTTTTCTGGCGCCCATGTAACTTTTTTGTAAAAAAGATTTTGTAACCTATCATATAATAAAGGAAAAGTGTTAAATTTGCATATTTAAATAAAGGTTGTGTAAATTATGGCAAAGAATACAATGGGAACAAAGTTGCCCAGAAAACTCGCAGAGAAGATGCGGATTGTGGGAGAGCAAATCAAATTGGCTCGCCTCCGCCGCAATTTGAGCATGGCTCAGGTTGCCGACCGTGCGACTTGTTCCGAACTTACCCTTTCGCGCATAGAGAAAGGATTACCTACAGTGAGCATTGGCATTTATTTGCGTGTGCTTTATGCTTTGCAACTCGACGATGACATTCTTCTCATTGCAAAAGAAGATCCGATTGGCAGAGGATTGCAAGATCTACAGCTCAAACAACGCGAACGTGCCACAAAAAAAATATAGAGTATGGAAAAATTATTAGTGTATGCAGATTTTGATTGGCTCAACGAGATAGAACTTATTGGAGAACTTACTATGGACAGCATCCGTGGAGGTGAAACTTATGGTTTTGAATATGCTAAAAAATGGCTCCGGAGCCATTCCGATATAGTTCTAAGTGCTGATATCAACAATTATGTAGGTAAGCAATACACTCAACAGGGGAAAGACATCTTTGGCTGTTTTTCTGATTCATTACCTGATAGATGGGGGCGAACTCTCTTGCTTCGCCGAGAACAGATAATGGCAGCAGAAGAGAAGCGTCCTTTGCGCCGACTCTCGTCGATGGACTTTCTCCTTGGCATAGATGACGCATCCCGGATGGGAGGGTTTCGTTTCAAAGAAAGAGAGGATGGAGAGTTTATAAATACAACGGGTGAATTTCAAGTGCCACCTTTGGCAAGTATTCGCGAACTTATCAATGCAAGTGGAGAGATTGAATTGAGTGAGGAGAAAAATATGCTTCCAGAGAAAAAATGGTTGATGCAATTAGTGCATCCCGGCACATCACTTGGTGGCGCACGGCCAAAGGCTTCTGTTGTGGATGATAAAAAACAATTGTATGTGGCAAAGTTTCCTTCTCGCAAAGATTTATATGATGTGGGGCTGTGGGAACATTTTGCACACGTTTTGGCAAAAACTGCTGGCATCACTTGTGCTCAAACAAAGGCGATAAAGGCTGGTGAGAAATATCACACATTGCTCTCGAAGCGATTTGACCGAACCGAAGGTGGTAAGCGTGTTCATTTTGCCTCCGCTATGACTATGCTCGGTTTTACGGATGGGCAAAATGCATCAACGGGTAATGGTTATCTTGATATTGTTGATTTCATAGTGCAAGGTTGCTGTGATATTGAAAGAAATCTTCAAGAATTATTTCGTAGGGTGGCATTCAACTTAGCTATTGGCAATTGTGATGACCATTTCCGAAACCACGGTTTTTTGTTAACAAGCCAAGGTTGGACATTGTCGCCGGCCTACGACCTTAACCCATCTTTGATGCGCGAGCAAAGTCTTTTGATAAATGCTTATACTGCAGAAGCTAATCTCAATATATTGTTAGAGTCGAGTGAGAATTATTTGGTGTCAAAAGACATTGCCGAGCAAATCATCAACGATGTGAAGCAAGCTATGGCTACTTGGCGGCGCATTGCCACTTCTGTTGGTTTGCCGCAATTTGAGCAAAATATGTTTGCGGATAGGTTCGCTTTGTGATTCTTTTTCGAGAAATGGGGTACTCTCAGGGTTAAATTGCGTTAATGGTTTGCATATTTTGTGGTAAAACACTAAATTTGTGATAACCTATATTTAGGTAATGCAATGCCTTGGTGCATTATCAGAGGCACAGAGGTGTTGCAATAATCAAATATTTGGCTTTGGATACTACTCAACACTACTACTACTATACTAAAACTTTTAAAGGAACTGATTATGAAGAAAAAATTACTACTTCTCATGAGTGCATTTATGGTGGCTACTCACATAAATGCCGACGATCAAACTTTGTATGAAGCCTATGGTGTGGAATACGACTACTACAACAATTTTTTTGGAGTCCACAGTATTAGCGATGACCTCGTGGGCGTGGTGGCTTTCAGCAAAGACGGGGTGCATTATCTCCTGGCACGCGACATGGGCAATAACGGCATCTGCTACCAATACACCGACGTGGCAAGTCTGGGAGCAGATGTGAAGCATTACAATATTGCAGGGCACGACCAGCGAGAATACTCCCAAACCAATTGGATTCTCCTCCATTCTAATAAAATGGATTTGGCGAGCTTTACAGGACAAAAGCTTGAAAACATCAAGGTGGAAGGATACATGAACAATGGTTCGTATTACGAACCTACGCAATGCGACGAGGACCCGGGTTATGCACACGACAAACTCAATTTTCCTACCCACAGGGTAGACTATATTACCGCGGGCTCGCAGTCGGCAACCACTTTTATCAACATCTATTGTCCCACCAGCTTTATGAACAGCAACTTGGTGGAAGGCTCGATGAATGGAAGCACTTCCGCGTATTTCTTTATGCAACCCAAGCCTTTTGAGTTTGCACATATCGTGTATGCTCAATACAATGGCGCCGACACCTTTGTCGCACCAGCGCAAACAGCCAATGTGAACGTGCTCGGATTCAAAGGCGGGTTTGAGGTGAAGTGGGATCTGTACAGTGGAGAAAAGCCCGAGCTCGTGGAAGGCGACACCTATGAATTCGATGCAGTGATTATCTATACGCCCGCAACGAAAGGCGGAGTCTTTGCTACAGCTCCCGATATGGGTTGGGGCGACTGTGAGTGTGAATGCAAGCTCTGTGTGAAATATAGCGAACATTGCCATAACGACGCAACCGGGTGCCCCCGTTGGGCCCCTAATGCCCCCTTCGGTGACGATGCGTTTG
>JAKSMA010000165.1 GCA_024400895.1 Muribaculaceae bacterium
CGCATATCAACCCTCACGCATTCCGGCACACCGCCGCATCTCTTCTGATTGCCGCAGGAAGTGACGTTGTGGCTGTGTCTGATATGCTGGGACACGCCGAAGTTTCGACTACCCTCAACATTTACAGCCACGCCATAGAAGCCGCTCAGGAGCACTTCGGTGCCACCGTCATCGACATCGAAGCGCAGGAATACGCCCGAGGATTTTACGAAAAGGTTGGCTTCAAGCAATCTTCTGCACCATTCATCCTCGATGGTATCCCCCACATCAAAATGACCTGGCAAGCCTAACCCCACCATAAACCCAAAAAAGTGCATTAGAGACAAATGGCATATATTCTGATTTCTCACAGGCACTCTCTACGATAAAAAGCAAAATCTACTTCAGGAATTGCGTGCATCTCCTTCAAAGAGATGCACGTGCTGATAGCACCCAAGCCCCCCCATCACATTTTTTCGGTCTATGATTTGATTTTTACACAATATTTTTATAATTTTACACGCGATATTTTATACCCATAAATTTTACCGCTATAAAATTCCAAACAAAACAAAACGCTTATGAAAAAGTTCTACGACAGGGATAACGAACTCAAAGAACTCACAAATCTTCAACGCCAAGCCTACGAAGACTATTCACGCTTCGTGGTACTCACTGGCAGAAGGCGTGTAGGGAAAACAAGTCTTGTGTACAAAATGATGAGCACCACGAGTGCAGAAGCACCTGGTCTATACTTCTTTGTGGGCAGAAAAACAGAAACCATATTAGTGAAGAATTTCTCCCAAGAAGCAAGGGAAAAACTTGGAGAATTCATCCCCGAAGGATTGCAATCTTTCCGTGAATTGTTTCATCTGATATTGGAAATCGGAAAGCGCAAAAAGTTCACGCTATTCATCGACGAATTCCAGGAATTCGACAATGTCAATGCTGGAATTTTCAGCGACATACAAGAACTGTGGGACAAGTACAAAAAGGAAACGAATATTTGCCTTATTGTATCGGGGTCCATTTTCCGATTAATTGAGAAAATTTTCAAAGATGAAGGGCAACCATTATTTGGCAGAGATGACTGCACAATAAAGCTTCAACCATTCAGTACGAGTACGATCAAGGAAATCCTCAGCGACCACAAACGAAATTACACAACAGAAGACCTTCTTGCACTTTGGACAATAACCGGTGGAGTAGCACGATATATAGAACTACTGATGAACAACGGTTGCACTGATGCAAACAAAATGATTCACTATGTTTGCTCAAGTGGTGACAGTTTTTTCATTGACGAAGGTAAGAATATACTTATTCAGGAATTTGGAAAGCAATACGGTACCTACTTCAGCATTCTTGACCAAATTGCACACGGAGATGTTACCCAAAGCGAAATTGAAGGTGCATTGGGAATGAAAAGTCTGGGAGGGCAAATGAAAATACTTGAAGATAAATACGGACTCATCAAAAAAAAGCGTCCTGTTGGTGCCAAAGAAGGTAGCCAAACAGTAAGATATGAGATACAAGACAACTTCTTCCGCTTTTGGTTTCGATACATCCACCGCCACGCAGCACTAATTGAACTACATAACATGCCCGCTCTCGAGAAAATCATGACCGACGACTATACTACATTCTCCGGCATCGCATTAGAAAGATGGTTCAGAAAAAAAATGATAGAAACATTCGGTTACAAGCAGATAGGGGCTTGGTGGAAACCAAATGGAATCAATTCAAAAGGAAATCGCGATGATTTTGAAATTGACATTGTGGCTGAAACCATTAATGGAGAGGTGGAAGTGTACGAAGTGAAACGAAATTCACAAAAATACTCACCTTCTCGACTTGAAGAAAAAGTCAGCGAAATGAAACGCAAGATTTTCAAAGGTATGGAGATAAAGAAAGCGTGCCTATCGATGGACGACATGTAGGTATTTCCTGATTAATTGGGAGTTTTGGATATTTTCAGGCCTGGGGCGCGTGATGCTCCAGGCCTGATTGGTTCACAAACTTAACTATATATTAATTAAACGCTATTGGACGTTATTGGTCAATGGTGCTGTTGGACGAGGCGGATGGTGCCGTCGGCGTTGTAGTAGAGTTTGTCGACTGCGATTGAGCGATATTCGTTTTTGTGGCTCAAGTCGCTGTTGTGATAGAAGAGGAACCATTCACCTTTGTATTCCACGATACTGCCGTGGGTCATTGCGCAAGAGTTAGCAGCAAGAATCATTCCCTTATATTCCCATGGGCCCATTGGTGAGGCGCTCATACAGTAGAGCATGCGGTTGGCGCCATCGAAGTTGTCGGCATAGCTCAAGTAGTATTTGCCGTTGTATTTGTGCACCCATGCACCTTCGTGGAAATCCTTCAAGCCTTCCATCTTCTTGAGGGGCTCGGCGAGTTCAATCATGTTTTCTTTCACGCGTGCTGCATAGAGGTTGCCACCTCCACCATAGTAGAGGTAAGGTTGTCCATCATCGTCGATAAACAGAGTTGGGTCAATCATGTCCCAGCCACCCACATAGCCGTTAGGGGCTTTCATCGGCTGGTCGAGCACCTTGAAATCGCGGTCGGGCTTATCGCTCACTGCCACGCCAATCTTCCACGATGGAGCCACATTGCTTTCACTTGGATGAGGGAAGTAGAAGTAGTATTTTCCATTCTTGTAAGCCGCATCGGGAGCCCACATAAATCCACCTTCAGGACGGCCCCATTTCACCATGTCGGCATTCACGATTTCGCCATGGTCTTTCCAGTTCACCATATCGTCGGTGGAGAACACATGGTATTTGTCCATCAAGTCGCAACCACGCGCTGGCACGATATCGTGTGATGGATACACATAGAGGCGGCCATCATTCCACACATGGGCGGAAGGGTCGGCTGTGTACATATGAGTGATGAATGGGTTTGGTCCCAATTCAATTCCTTTGTGAGCAGTTTGTGCAGTGTGGCAAGATGTTGCGGTCAATGCCAAAGCACACACTGAAGCGAATAAAAGTCGATTAGTCATATCGGTGTAGTTTATGTTATTTTCATTAAAAAATGTTGATATGCAAAATTAATTAATTGGATTCATCAAAAATGGCACGAATGTTGCAAAAAATAAAAAAAACCACATCACCTCCCGCCATTATTTGATGATATTGGGAATTGGTGTACCTTTGTAGAAACAATCTGAATGCAACCTATTAAATAGCATTTGCTATGGCAATGACAAATTTTAGCCACTATGTGGCAAAAGCGAGAAATACGGGAATCAGGCTTGCTGCAGTTATAGCGGCAATGGCACTCGCCTTTCCAGCCATCGGCGCGGAAGAAACCGACAGCACCAACCACAAAGAATATGTGGAAGAGATTGGTTATCTGCAAAAAGCATACTCCGATGCCGGCGACCCACGATTTATGCTCACCACCAAAGACAATGTGCTTTCGGTAGGTTTCGGTGCGCGCATCCAGTGCAACGCCTTCTACGACTTCAGCGGTGCGCTTGGCAGCCATCAGTTTGCACCAAGCAGCATCTCTGTGCCAACCGACAAAACTGGTCACTTCGACTATACGGCTGCTGGCACCAAGCTCTACGCAAAAGCCCGTGCCCAAAAAGGCAAATTTAAAGTGATTGCCTACATCGACTTCACCTGCAAGGAGAATGTGGAAAAGAACCGCGAGGACATCTGCCTCGGGAAAGCATATATGTCGGTCAACGGATTGACCATCGGCAAAACCTATTCCTACTTTATGGATTTGAAGGCAGGTCCCGCCACTGTGGACTTGAAAGGGCCTAACACACAGGTGTCGCTCACGCACACACTCATCGGCTACACCTACAAATTCAACCCGCACTGGACTTTGGCGGCTGCATTGGAGAAACCGTCGAAAATAGTGAACGACAAGACGGCAGAGGGTATCAAGCAAAACTACAACAAATATCCCGATGTCACCTTCCACTTGAAATACAAGGGAAGCCACGGGCATGTGCAAGTGGCAGGATTGTGGGAGAACATCAGCTACTGGCTCTCTCACGATGGCACTGGTGCAAATGCCGAAGAAGTGAGCCGCCGCACATCGGGCTACGGCATTGCCCTCAGCGGTGAATACAAGGCACTGCCCAATCTGTCGTTCTCGGCACAGGGCGTGTATGGCAAAGGTGTGGCGAACTATATTCAAGACCTTGCCAATTCAAGTCTGCACCTTTGCAGTTCGGGCCAAATCGACAAGGAAGGCTATGTGATATTCAAATCTGTTCCTGCCTTCGGAGCCTATGTCTCGGCCACCTATTCGTGGACGCCATCGCTGATGAGCAACATCATCTACGGCTATTGCGCCATCGACCGCAAGGACAGTTACAGTTATGCCAACGACTTTGCCCATAGCCAGTATTTCGCAGCCAACCTGTTCTATTACATCACCCCTTACTGCTTTGGCGGCATTGAATACAACTTTGGTGAAAAGAAGATTGCCTCTGGCATTAAAGGGCATGCCAACCGCATCAATCTTTGTGCCGTATACAGATTCTAACGACATAAAACATAACAATATAATTAACTTTAAACCCTTATGAAACACAAACTCCGATTCAAACACTATTCGGTGGTGGGCATCTTATTGCTTGCGCTGGCCACCGCGACATTTTCAAGTTGCAAAAGAAGTCATCAAAACACGCAAAAAAGTGTGTCGATGGAAGAAATCAGCAAGCGCTACCGAAGCATGGTTCATTCAAAATTTGAAAAGAAGGCAAAACGCTACAATGCCGACACAAGATATCTGCTCATTGTGGACTACAGCATCCCGTCGAACAACGACCGTTTCTTCCTTTGGGATACAGAGGCCGACGGTATAGTGGAGAAATTCTGGTGCGCACACGGTTTTGGTGGTGGCAGCACTGATAAAAAGCCCATATTCAGCAACCAGCTGGGCAGCAACTGCTCCTCACTCGGATGGTTTCTTGTAGAAAAATCGGTGGGTGTAAGTCCTAAATGGCACTACCGATACCATGCCGTAGACGGACTTGACGACTGCAATTCAAACGCACGACGCCGCCAATTGCTCATTCACCCATGGCCGAGTGTGAACCGTGATAAAGAAGCTCAAATCGCCGAGCCAATGAGCCTCGACGGCAGAAGTGCCGGTTGTTTCACCATGGGTAAAGACGAGTATGCAACCGTCGACCGCTACATCAAATCGCGTGCAAAGCGTATGCTTCTCTACGCCATCAACGGGGTGGAATAATCACCAGTTTTTTTTGACCTGCTCAACATTAACGACAATGAAAATGCCAACCACATCCACCACTATGATTTTAGCGTGCTCCTCGCTTGAGGAGTATGTGAATGCCGCACAATGCAAATTGGGGACCAACTACCCAACGACATGGCTCGACAAGCGACTGCATGCCGACCCGCAAAAGATGCGCGAAGCCATTCAACACGCCCTCGATGAAATGCCCGAAGAAATCCACACCGTGCTGGTGGCGATGGGCTACTGTGGCGGCTCGTGGAAAGACATC
>JAKSMA010000166.1 GCA_024400895.1 Muribaculaceae bacterium
CCTTACAGTTTCCAATAGAAATTTCGGCCACCTGTCCACACCATTCACCTCTCCCTCAACGCCTTACACACCCATCCCTCCGTCAAAACGGTATCGAAAAGGTGTTTCGGGTGTTTCGGGTGCTTCAAGTGTTTCAAGTGCTTCGGGTGTTCTATCAAATTCACCGTAAATTCTACCATATATTATAGCGCACCATCTTCACGAGCAAATTTCCTTTTTGCCACAATGCCACCGCCTCACAAAAAAATATATTTTCGCATCATTTGAATGGCAATCTTCTAACATCAATCTACATCGTAATTCTATTTTTTTTATTAACTTTGCAATTGGAATTTAAACTAAATTGTAATATAACGATTATGAAAAATTTATTATTCGCAGTTTTGGCTGCCGGTATGGCGATGAACGCCATGGCCGACGACAAGGTGGTGATTCCTGACAGCACTGGCTTTAAGTTCACCGATGTGAAGGTGGTGAAGAGCACCGCCGTTAAGGACCAAAGTAAGTCGGGCACTTGCTGGTGCTACTCTACCAACACTTTCTTTGAAAATGAAATTCTCCGCAAAACAGGCAAGGAGATTCACCTTAGCGAAGGGTTCGTGGTTTGGCACTGCTATTTCGACAAAGCACAAAAGTATGTGCGCATGGACGGCAAAATCAACTTCGCCGAAGGTGGCGCTGCCGAAGATGTGCCTTACGTTTGGCGCAACTACGGTATGATGCCTTTCGATGCCTACACTGGCATGACTCACGGCGCTAAGAAGTTCAACACAAGCGAACTCACCGCAGTACTTTCTGGTTTCCTCGATGTGGTGAACACCAAGAAACTCAAGAAACTCACCCCATCATGGCTCGAAGGTTTCCAAGGCGTGCTCAATGCATATATGGGCAAGATTCCAGAAACTTTCAGCTATGAAGGCAAGACCTATACTCCACAATCGTTCGCTGAATCACTCGGCCTGAACATGGACGACTACATTTCGGTGGCTTCATTCACACATCACCCATTCTACAAGCCATTCACTCTGGAAGTGGCTGACAACTGGACTTGGGCTCAATATCAAAACGTGCCTGTGGATGAATTGCTCGAAATCGCTAACTACGCTATCGACCACGGCTACACTATCGCTTGGGGTGCCGACGTGAGCGAACCATGTTTCAAGTGGCGCAAGGGATATGCAGTGCTCCCTGTAGACCACGAAGTGCCTGACTTGAAGGGCAGCGACATGGACCGCTGGACTCAACTCAGCACCAAGGATCGTGAATCAGAAAAGTGGGACATCAAGGGCCCAGTTGAAGAGATGGTGGTAACTCAAGAAAATCGCCAAGAAATGTTCGACAACAAGGAAACTACCGACGACCACGGTATGGTAATCGTTGGCAAGGCTGTGGACCAAGAAGGCAACAAGTATTTCAAGGTGCAGAACAGCTGGGACACCAACCAACTCTACCACGGCTTCTTCTATGTGAGCGAAACATACTTCAAAGCAAAGACCATGGATATCTACCTCCACAAGGATGGTATTCCTGCAAAAATCGCTAAGAAGATGGGCTTGAAATAGCACTGATTTATCTAAAAATCAGCTACATAGGAAGTGTTCAAATGTAGAGCACTTCCTTTTTTCATACCACATACGTCGGCCATTTGGCATTTTTTTAGTAACTTTGTATCCGTTTTAGGGAGTTAGCGAACACATTTTTGTGATTTTATTAATTTTCGCAACTAAATGATTTTAGGTTTTCACAAGGGATTTGCGCAAATCCCGTGAAGAATTATTCTATATAAACTTTTATTTTATGGCATTTATTTCTACTAACAACATCAAAGGCGATCTCTTTGGTGGAATTACTGCCGGTATCGTGGCACTGCCTTTGGCATTGGCTTTCGGTATCCAGGCATTTGGCGGTATCAACGACCCATCAGCCAGTTCTGTCGGTGCATTAGCAGGCCTTGTAGGCGCAACCCTTCTCGGCTGTTTTGCCTCAATCTTCGGTGGCACACACTCACAAATCAGCGGTCCAACAGGCCCGATGACCGTGATCACTGCAGCATTAGTAAGCGGTGCATGGGCATCGAGCGGGGGCAATATGAGCGAAGTGCTCCTCACCATGTCGATGGCGGGACTATTCTGCGGCTTGTTCCAAATCCTGTTTGGCATCATGAAAATTGGCAAATACGTTCGCTACATCCCCTACCCTGTGCTTTCGGGCTTCATGAGCGGTATTGGTGTAATTATCATTCTGCAGCAAATCTACCCACTCCTTGGCCTCAAATCTCCAGTGCTGGTGGTGGATATGATTACAAAGTTTCCCGAGTTTGTGTCGAACGGTGTTGAAACTACCGCTCTCCTCTTGGGACTGGGCACAATTTTGATTATTTGCACATTCCCCTATATCACAAAAAAGATTCCAGCTACACTGGTAGCACTCATCATCATCACCATCGTGTCGCTTTTCTGCGAACTGAACGACTCGCTGAAGATTGGTGAAATCCCTTCTGGCATTCCAATGCCATTCTTTGCAAAAGAAGGAGTGGACCTTAGCGGACTGAATTGGTTGCAAATGATTCAGCAAGCCATCATTCCTGGCCTTACCCTGGCGGGGTTGGGCTCTATCGACACATTGCTCACCTCGGTAGTAGCCGACAATATCACAAAAACGAAACACAACAGTAACCGCGAGCTCATCGGTCAAGGCATTGGTAATGCCATTGCAGGCCTCTTCTGCGGTGTGTCGGGTGCTGGTGCAACAATGCGTACCGTAGTGAATGTGAAATCAGGTGGTCGCACCCAACTGAGCGGCGTTTTCCACTCGCTCCTCCTCCTTGCCATTCTTCTTGGCTTGGGCTTCCTCGTGAAGCACGTTCCGCTGGCAGTATTGGCGGGCATTCTCATCACTGTAGGCTGGGGTATCATCGATTTCCAGGGATTCCGCGATTTGTTGAAAATTCCTCGTGCCGACGCGTTTGTATTGATTGTGGTATTCTTCACCACCGTGTTTGTTGACCTCCTCACTGCAGTGGGCCTCGGTATGGTGATTGCTTGCGTATTGTTCATGAAGCGTGCCAGCGACCTCGTTGAAGGCTCTTACAGTTCGCAAGAAATGAAGAATTTCGACAAAGAAAGCCCATGGAACGACGAAAATGACATGCCTGATGCAGCTAAACACAAAATCTACATCCAACGCCTTAACGGTCCTATTTTCTTCGGTTCTATCACACGCTTCCAGGAAGTGATGAACGATGTGCCTGCCGATGCTAAAATCGTGATTATCCGCATGCGCCTCGTAAGCTTTATGGACCAGTCGGGCTTGTATGCAATGGAAACCGCCATCAAAGAATTGAAAAATCGCGGCGTGATGGTGCTGATGACAATCATCCAACCACAGCCAATGTACATGCTCACTTCCATGGGCTGTATTCCAGAACTCATCCCAGAAGACCACACATTCAAGACATTTGAAGAATGTACTGCATTCCTCAAGAAGACAGTTCAATAACCCACACCTACTAATGTGCAAAAAACAAGTTTTGTACATTGTCAGAAAATAACAAATCCTTCTTTTTCCAAAAGCGAAAAGAAGGATTTTTCTTTATGGAAATTATGATTATATGCTCCTCTTGATAAGGTCGGTAAAACGTTTCCAATATCTTTCAGTTTTCATATCGCCCACACCAAAAACGGAGCTAAAGGCAAGTTTCGTGGTGGGTCTTTCGTGTGCCATGGCTTTCAGAGTCTTATCACTGAAAACCATATATGGCTTCTTATGCTCTTGCTGAGCAATTATATATCGCAAAGCCTTTAGTTGGTCGAACAATTCTTGCTCTGTGGCACTCAAATCCAAGTCAAGAACAGCTTCAGTTCGAGTTTGTTTTTCGACAAACTCTTTCTTCACAAACTCTGTGAGCTGAACCTTTGCCCTTCCATATAATATATCTGCCCCATAAGGAGTGATTTTCAGGTGGTTATTTTCATTATAGGCAACTTCAAATATACCCAACTGCTGCATCTGAAGCAAATAAGCATTCCATTGAAGGTTGGTTAAATGACGCCCTACTCCATAAGTCTTCAAATGATGGTAACGAGCCTGGATAATCTCCACATTTGAAGAGCCACGCAAAATGTCTTTCAAAGTGTACAAACCAATCTTCTGATTAGTGCGAACTATGGCACTCAAAGCCATCTGCACCAATACAGAACCATCAAATCGTTTCGGTGGATTCTTGCACACATCACAATTGCCACAATCATGGTCAATTCGCTCATTGAAATAACTCAGCAGAATTCGTCGACGACAAATTGAAGATTCAGCATAGCGCTGCATCAACTCCAATTTCTGAATATTTAGCTGAACCTGCCCCGATTCTTCAACGAATCTGTTATGTGATAACACATCGCCATAAGAATAAAACATCAACGCATCTGCCTCAAGTCCATCGCGGCCAGCACGTCCAATCTCTTGATAATACGACTCCATGTTTTGAGGCATATTGTAGTGGACGACCCAACGGACATTACTCTTATCAATGCCCATACCAAAGGCTACTGTGGCACAAACAATTTGAATATCATCGTTGAGAAAGCCAGTCTGCACAATATTTTTGTCGGCAACCGACAACCCTGCATGAAAAGCTTCTGCAATCAATCCACGCTTTTGTAGTTTAGCAGCAAGAGATTCTGTATTTTTCCTACTAAAACAGTAAATGATGCCGCTTTCGCCATGATGTCGGGCTAGGAACTTAACAAGCGTATTGAATTTGTCGGCACCGGAATAACCAGATAAAACAGTCAATGAAATGTTCTTTCTATCAAATGAAGAAAGAAAAAGCTTGGCATCTGGGATATTCAATTGCTTGCGGATATCATCACGAGTGATTTGATCGGCAGTAGCAGTCAAGGCCACAACTGGAACTCCAGGAAAATGCTCCTTCAAGACTGACAATTGAGTGTACTCAGGGCGGAAATCGTGCCCCCATTGAGAAATACAATGTGCCTCGTCGATAGCAATTAAACTTATTTTGATTTGCTTTGACCAATACTGTAAGTCATTCAGCAACCGTTCTGGGGAAATATACAGAAGCTTGAGTCTTCCCGATAATGCCAAATCTAATACCTCACGATTCTGCGCTTCAGACTGCATGCTATTGATGGATGCCGCCGGCACTCCATTTGCAATTAAAGCATCGACCTGGTCTTTCATAAGTGCCAAAAGAGGTGACACCACTATACAGCACCCATCACTCAATAGGGCCGGCATTTGATAGCATAACGACTTACCGCCTCCAGTGGGCATCAGCACGATACAATCACCTCCGTTCATCACATGACTAATCACCTCGAATTGCATGGGCAAAAACGAAGAATATCCATAAAAGCGGCGCAAAATTCCGAGAGAATCAGCTTTCAGTTGTTCTTGATTAATGGGCATGATATAGAAATAGGTAATATAAAATTAAA
>JAKSMA010000167.1 GCA_024400895.1 Muribaculaceae bacterium
CGAGGGGATTTCGCCTCCAAAGTCTTTCATCAGCATCCGTGCCATCCCCGTCAGGTGCTTTGCCTTGTTGTTGGGATACGATACCGACTTTATGTATTCATAGAGCACCTCTGGGCTTGCCTCGGCCCTGGCTTCGGGGGTGGGGTAGCGGGTGGGGGGACTGCACTCCCGGCGGGTACCGCAATCGTCCAACAATAGGTCTCTGCAGCGAAGGAATTGATGGCTATGTGGTGATTAAAAAGCCTTTTGACAAGTCGCAGGAAGGCATCAGCCAACGCTATTTCTTCGCTAAAGAAAAGTCAAGCATTACGCTTACAGCGAAAAAATACAGGGAGCATGCCGCGAAATGGCAGTGTGCGTCGCTATTTTTCCGTTCGCCGAAGGGATTTGTGGTGACCACGGTGCAGAACGGAGCCGACACCACCACGAGCAAGATGTCGGCAGGCTCCACCCATGTGCAGCGCTTTGACTTTCCTGCAAAAGAGATGACTTCGCTCAAGTGCACATTCACCGATGTGAATGCTGGCACGGTGCTTTTTGGCACGGCACTTGAATCGCCTAATGGTGTGGTGCTCGACAACCTTGGCGTGCGTAGTCTGCAAGGCTATCAGCTGCTGGATATCCCCGACACCACTCTGGCCGATTTTGCCCGTCTGCGCCCCTACGACCTCATTGTGCTCCACTTCGGCGTGAATGCAATGTCGAAAGAAACCAACGAAAAGAAACTTACTTATTATATCAATAAAATGAAGCGCGTGATTGAGCGCTTCCGCAATGCGTATCCCCAAGCCACCATCCTGGTGCTCTCGCTTAGCGACAACAAGATGGGGCGCGCAAAGGACAACGAAATGCTTGCACAGATGCAACGCGAAATGGCAAAGGAATGCAAGGTGCCATTTTTCAGCGTGTTTGAGGCAATGGGGGGAAGCGGAAGTATAGGCCGATTCGTGAAAAACGGGTGGGCGTCGACCGACCACGTGCATATAAACTTTAAAGGAGGCGAACAAGTGGCCACTTACATTTATAACGCATTAGAAAAAGGATATCAGCAACGTCGCGGGAGGGACTCGGAAAAATGAAAATGAGGGGAACCGCCAAAGTGTTTGTGATCATGGGCTTGACTATGATGGCTCTGTTGCTTTTGTTTCATTTGCCTATCTTGAAGGTGGGCGACACCCAATTAAGAAAAGTGGATGTGCTTGCCGATCTCGACCCAGAGGGCGGTACGCAT
Organism: Muribaculaceae bacterium; assembly: GCA_024400895.1. Lineage (GTDB taxonomy): Bacteria > Bacteroidota > Bacteroidia > Bacteroidales > Muribaculaceae > Sodaliphilus. The sequence continues at coordinate 1,232 of JAKSMA010000167.1, forward strand.
TACGATAGTGTGCCCGATGCTCCAGAGGCCCCTAAGGGACCATGGAAAGATGTGTGGCCAAAAGGCGTAGAGCCTATTCTTGACTACGGTTCCGACTCCACTTGCGGCATGGATCGCTTCTATGCGGCATTGGCACAAGGCAAAAAACTCGGCCGCCCTGTGCGCATCGCCTACTTGAGCGACTCGTTTGTGGAAGGTGATATCATGCTCGTCGACCTTCGACATCTGCTCCAGAAGCACTTTGGAAATGGCGGTTTGGGCTGGCTCCGTTGCCGTACCAACTTCGATGAGGGCACCTATGCCGCAAACCTCTCTAGTTCTGGATTTGAAACTCACCATGTGATGAAGCGTAAATCGCTCAGCATGGCTCACTATATTCTTCCACAAGGCTATGCCGAGGTGATGGGCAATGCCTCCTGCTCTGTGTCATCGCTCACCGGCGATTTCGCCACCACTTGGAAGCATGCCACAGTGTGGGGCTTCACCAATTCTTCGGCCACCGTGTCGGGTGCTGGAAAAACTGTGAATTGGAGTTCTTCCAACGCAGTGCAGACTGCTCAGTTTGATGCCCCCAGCATGAACGCTTTCACCACCTCCATCAGTGGCAATGCCAAGGTGTTTGGTATGTCGCTTGAAAACGACAACGGCATCGTGCTCGACAATTTCGGCGTGCGTGGTAGCTCGGGCTTCAACCTCGTAGATATGGCAGAGGGCCTTTCGGTGGACTTTGCCAAGAAGCGCCCCTATGATATGGTGGTTATACACTTTGGCTTGAATGCCATCAGTCGCACATCGACCGATAAAACATGTATATGGTACACCGATGCAATGAAGAAGTGTGTGGAGCGTATCAAGAAGCTGTATCCTCAGAGTGCTGTGCTTATCGTGAGCGCTTCCGATATGGCGGCGCGCAACCCATCGACGGGCAAGGTGGAAACCATTCCCGCAGTTGAAGCCCTTGTGGGCTATCAGCGAAAGATGGCTGCCGACATGCAGGTGGGCTTCGTGAGCATCTATGATGTGATGGGCGGCCGTAACAGCGTGGTTAGAATGGCCGAACAGGGCATCGGCGAACGCGACTATACCCACATCAAACGCCAAGGCGGCAAGGTGGTGGCAGAAAAATTCGTGAAGTCGTTTATCTCTGGTTTCGACAATTACAAACGCAAAAAAGCCGCAGGCTACTAAAAATACATCGACTCAACAAATATGGATATCATCATAAATAATCTAACAAATCTGCTCACCTACGATGCCCAGAGCCCAATCATTTTCAGTAGTGGCTTGTTTCTGGTGCTGTTCGTGGGATTCACGCTTGTTTACTATATTCTTCATCGCACTTTCACGCCGCGCATAGCGTTTGTCACCCTCTTTTCCTACTATTTCTACTACAAGAGCAGCGGTGTCTACTTCTTGCTGCTGGCGGTGGTCACGCTGAGCGACTATCTGATAGCGAGGGCTATACATAACAATAAGGAGTATCATGCCGACGATCCAAGCGAGGGTCGGGGCTATCGCCGTTTTCTGCTGGTTTTGAGTTTGCTGATAGATTTAGGCTTCTTGGGATATTTCAAGTATGCCAACTTCTTCGGCGCGAATTTCGCCCTCATCATGGGCAATAACTTCCAGCCATGGGACATCTTCCTTCCTGTGGGTATCAGTTTCTTCACTTTCCAAAGCCTGAGCTACACTATCGATGTGTATAGAGGCGATTTGCGCCCATTGGGATCTTTGCTCGACTATGCATTCTATGTGTCGTTCTTCCCGCAATTGGTGGCAGGCCCTATCGTTCGTGCCCGCGACTTCGCTCCACAAATCCGCAAACCGCTCGTCATCACCAACCGCATGATTGCTATGGGTGTGTATCTCATCATTATCGGCGTGTTTAAGAAGGCTGTGATTAGCGATTATATCAGCATCAACTTTGTGGATCGCGTGTTCGACAACCCACTGCGCTATACAGGTGTGGAAAACCTTCTTGGTCTTTTAGGCTATGCGATGCAACTGTATTGCGACTTCAGTGGCTATAGCGATATGGCCATTGGTATAGCGCTGCTGCTCGGTTTCCATTTCCCTGTCAACTTCAATGCACCGTTTAAGGCCGAAAGTGTGAGTGATTTCTGGCGCCGCTGGCACATTTCGCTTTCTACTTGGATTCGCGACTACATTTATATTTCGCTTGGAGGTAATCGCAAAGGCAATTTCCGCGCATGTGTAAACATATTTATCACGATGCTACTCGGTGGATTGTGGCATGGCGCGAGTTGGAACTTCGTGCTTTGGGGTGCCCTCTTTGGCTTGGCTCAAGTGGCGCACCGCGTGTTCCGCCTTAACATTCTCCATCATGACCGCCACTACCACAGTCGAGGTATCAAGCGCTTTTTCGCGGTGATGTTTACCTTTATGTTTGTGCTGTTCACTTTCATGGTGTTCCGGAACACAAATCTTCAAGGTGTGGTGGATATGCTCACGCAGATGTTTACAAAATTCCATCCAGAGGTGTTTGTGCAGTGCGTGACGGGCTATGTTTGGGTGTTTGTGCTCATAGCCTTCGGCTTTGTGAGCCATTGGGTGCCCGACAGTTGGACTAATCGCTTTGTGGCTTATCTCTCGAAGTGCAACTTGCTTGTGTATGTGGTGCTGCTCACGGCAGTCATCTACATCATTTGCCAGGTGAAGACCAGCGATGTTCAGCCATTCATCTATTTCCAATTCTAAGAAACCGGATTGGTGTTGATTTGAATGCTTTTTAACATTAGTTTTTAAGGATGGGCAAAAGTTTGGCACTATATTTACTGTAACTTTGCATCGTGAAAATAAAACAAACAAGAAAATAACAATAAAAACAAAATACAATTATGGCAGAAGATAACAAAACAATGGAAGAACGCAAACAAGTGTCTCCAGAAAAGCTCAAAGCCCTTCAAGTGGCTATGGACAAGATTGACAAGACCTACGGTCGTGGCTCAATCATGAAACTCGGCGACGAGAACATTGAAAATGTGGAAGTGATTCCTACTGGTTCAATCGGCCTCAACTATGCACTTGGCGTAGGTGGCTATCCACGTGGCCGCATCGTAGAAATCTATGGTCCTGAATCATCAGGTAAGACCACTTTGGCTATCCACGCCATTGCTGAAGCGCAAAAAATGGGCGGCATTGCTGCTATTATCGACGCTGAGCACGCATTCGACCGCTTCTATGCCGAACAACTCGGTGTGGACGTGAACAGCCTCTTGATTTCACAACCCGACAACGGAGAACAAGCACTTGAAATCGCCGACCAACTCATTCGCTCATCGGCAATCGATATCATCGTTATCGACTCTGTGGCAGCGCTCACTCCAAAGGCTGAAATTGAAGGCGAAATGGGTGATAGCAAAATGGGTCTGCAGGCGCGCCTGATGTCGCAAGCCCTCCGCAAACTCACTGCCACCATCAGCAAGACCAACACCACCTGCATTTTCATCAACCAACTTCGTGAAAAACTTGGCGTGATGTTTGGTAACCCTGAAACCACCACCGGCGGTAACGCGCTGAAGTTCTATTCAAGCGTGCGTATCGATATCCGCCGCATCGGTCAAATCAAGGATGGCGATCAAGTGAACGGTAACCTCACTCGCGTGAAGGTGGTGAAGAACAAGGTGGCACCTCCATTCCGCAAGGCAGAATTTGAAATCCTCTTCGGTCAGGGCATCAGCAAGGTGGGTGAAATTATCGACCTCGGCGTGCAATTCGGCATCATCAAGAAAAGCGGTGCTTGGTTCTCTTACGAAGGCACCAAGTTCCAGGGCCGTGACTCGGCAAAGCAACTCATCGCCGACAACCCAGAACTGGCAGAGGAACTCGAAGAAAAGATTTTCGCAGCCATGCGCGGCGAAACCCCTGATGCTCCAGAGGCATAATTTATTCGACATTTCATGACTATCATACTAATTGTTTCCACAAATTAAGTGGTTTCTCACCCCTCGGCATGTGCGACACATCCCGAGGGGATTTTTTTCCTTTCCTCCCCTTATTTGAGGGTGCTGTTGACGGTTTGGGTGAAGCGGGGCTTCGGTTCCCAGTTGTTGTGAATGGTGAGTGGCACCTTGTCGTCTGACAGGAATTTTACCTTGACCAGCTCTCCTTGTCCGAAACCGGTCCAGTGGCTATGGATGCTGCGT
>JAKSMA010000168.1 GCA_024400895.1 Muribaculaceae bacterium
CAGCCACAGCTATCGACACAGGGTTGTCGATACCGGCATAGAACACATTCATCATCGTTGCCGACACGCTTGCCAGAGGCTCGATTACGGTGTACGACGACTTGAAGTCGCGCTTGGTCACAGAACCATCGCGAGCAGTGACTTCAATGAAACCAGAGAAATCAAACGTACCCACACTGCCTGTCGACACTTCGTAGTGACTGCCGCTGAGCTGACTACCGTTAACGAACACGCGTGGGCGCGCTGTGGAGTCGATTGCAGCCATCACAATCTCTGCAGAATACTTGCTGCCGCGCATCACCATCTTTGATTCAGGAACCACGAAGGCCTCGAAATGGTTGACACGCAATTCGCCAGTGTCGAGATTTGATATCATTGAGCCCAATGCCACGCCTTCAGCGAAGCGAATATCGTTTTGCAATTTTGAAAGCAAAGTGACTGCAGCAATAGCGGGCATACCCTCAAAGAGACTTTCTTCCCAGAGTTTTTCGCCTTGCTTGGTTTTCACTTTGGCGGTGGAGAGAGCTTCTTCCACATTCTTTTGGCTATCGGGGTTGTCGAGCAATCCTAAAATGAATGCACGATATTGCTCAATCTTGTTGCGTAATTGAGCGCCCTTCTTGCCTGTTGGAGGCAGCATCACCTGTGCAGCGGCATCAAGGTTGTCTTCGCTCTGAATGTTGTCAACATTACCTTGAGGGCCATCGCACTGCTTCACGATTTCCACCTTCAACGATTCGATATAATTATAAAGACTGTCGGTAGAGTTACGCACCTCTGTGCCCAAGTCAAGCCACTGACGGCCCTGCTTGGGATACTTGTTGTAGAATGCTTGAATTTGCTCAAACATCATCTGGCTGCGCACGGTGAGTGTGCGATTGGTGCGCGAGAGTCCCTGTTGCACTTGGCGGAACCCGTTGAGCACATCACTCGACACATTCAAGGCAAGCATTGCTGTCAGAACGATGTACATCAAGTTGATCATCTTCTGACGAGGCGACATGCGGCCGACCGTCTGGTTTTTAGCGTTTGCCATGCTTTATTCTTCAGGGTTTTCGTTGTCGTTGAGGTCTACGCCAGGCATGCCACCCATTGGGCGATACATGTTCACGGTCATAGCCTTAATCATTTTTTCGTACACACTGTTGAGTTGCTTCATGTAGCGAGCCATCTTTTCGGTTTCGTCGCAATAGTGCGCACTTTCTGCTGCCGACTTTTCGTACATGTCGCGGATATCCTTCAAGCCACGGTTCACACGGTCGATACTGTCGAGTTGTGAAGAGATGCTCTTGAGTTGGATTTCGTAGATGGTGTTCAAGCCACTGATGTTGCGGTTGAGGTTTTCCATCTGTTCCACATAGCCAGTGCTGCTTTGTGTAATGTTTTCGCTGTTTTCTGTGATAGCGCGATAACTACCGAGAAGAGTTTCCGAAACATTATTGAGCGCAGAGGTTGTCTCGTTGAGGCGTTGCATTTGCTCAGAGATACCAGCCATTTGGCTCAAGTATTGTTGAGTGGCGTCGGTAAGTTCTGCCATACGGCTCAGCTGGTCGCTTGCAGCAGCCATTTTAGCAATGCTTTCGCTCAATGAGCGTGAATCTTCTTCAGTGAGTTCAATGCCTTGTGGCAGACCTACAGCGGCTTTTGCTTCAGCTTCGGTGATGGTAGGTTGAGCAGGTGCTTGCACTGCGTTGGTGCCACCAATCACGATGTTGCCACCAGTCTCGAAGTCAGGACGGTCTTCTGGGTCGCCTGTAGCGAGCACTGGGAACACTTGCTCCCACTTATAGTCTTTCTCTGGGCGGTCGAACGCAGTGAGGATAAACATCACAACTTCGGTACCCATACCGATGGTGAGCATTTCGTTACCACCTTCAAGGTGAAGAATCTTGAACAATGCACCCAAGATTACGACTGCAGCACCAATACTGTAGGCAAAGTTGAAGAATCGCTGACCTGCTTCGCCCGAGAGGAAGCGTTCAACCACATTTTTATATTTCTTGATTTTTCCCATGATCTTTATTTATTGATTGAGCGGAAAATATGCTTTTTCTGATTAGTTTTTCTTTCTTTTCACCTTGGTGTAACCCACCTTTGAGCGAACGCAACGGAAACCGATGTAAGAACGCTGTTCGTTCTGGTATTCCCACATGCGGAGGTCGGCGCGAATATTGTGAGCCACATCCTTCCACGAGCCACCGCGTACAATCTTGCGCGACATCTTGTATGGGTCGTCCTTTGCCACATTGTAGCGATATTCTGGGTTGAGGTCACTGGTCATGCGGTCCACACTTTCGGTGTAAGCTGTTGAGGTCCATTCACTCACATTACCAGCCATGTCATACAGTCCGAAGTCGTTGGGCTCATAGGTTCCGACAGGCGCACTCACAATGCTACCGTCTTTCACATAGTTACCCTCCATCGGCTTAAAGTTGGCATAGAAGCATCCTTCGTCTTCAGTAAGTGGAAGGTCGCCTTCCCATGGATATTTATTCTTGCTCACACCAGCGCGTGCTGCAAATTCCCATTCAGCCTCGGTTGGCAAACGGAATGGCTCTACATACACGCCTTCCTTGCCCAGCGACTTGCGGAGGAATTCTGTACGCCAGTTGCAGAATGCATTAGCCTGCTCCCAGCTCACACCCACCACTGGATAGTTGTTGTAGTTGCCGTTGGCGAAATACATACGCACATAGGGCTCGTTGTAAGCGTTGTCGAAGTCGTTCACCCAGCAAGTGGTGTCGGGGAACACATTTACTATATATGTGTTCACGAAATCCCATTGACCAGAGAGAGGGCGATTCACGGTCTGACGCACGATGCGGCCATTATCGTCGATGTAGGCAGTGTCCTTGCTGATGATAGGAGTTTCGGTAGGCACTGCGTGGTCGGTGTTATAGTCGCGAGTGGCAGGATCAAGGCGGTGTTTACGCTTCACAGCCTCGGTCATGTTGTAGATTTCGTAGCGATAGTTCATCTGGGTTGGGTCGAGTTCCTTCACGCCAGTGATAGGGTTGATGCGATACACACTTTCGATAGCGCGTTCTTCATCTTCACTTGGATTACGCCAAGGAATGTTTTTCGTCCAGTCGAGATGAGGCTTCACAGGGTCGCCATACTTATCTTCTGTGATTTTAAATTCGTCGTTGCCGCCATAAGCAGGGTCGGCAAGGCGTTCACGGATAATGGAGTCGCGCACCCAGTAAAGGAATTGCTTGTACTTTGAGTTGGTGATTTCGGTCTGGTCCATCCAGAATGCATCCACTGACACGCCACGCGCTGTGGAGTCGATACCCCAAAGAGAATCGTTCTGCGATGGTCCTTCCTTCATAGAGCCACAATCCACGAGCACCATACCATAAGGCGTAGGCTCCACAAAAGTAGAGCCACTCACACCTGTCACCTCACCTCCGTAAGCCGAGATAGACCTGCGGCCTGAGAAGCAAGATGTGAGCACTGTTGCAAACACGAATGTGGTGAGACAAATAAATAGTACCTTTTTCATATTCTACATTAATCGAATACTCTTATGTTTATTTTTATTTTTTTCGCCCAAATTCAATTTCACGTTGTAGTTAACAAAAATCTCATGGCTGCCCGAGGTAGCCTTTGAGATGTCGGAAATTGGATAATCGTAGGAATAACCCACTACGAAATTCTTAATTTCAACCCCTGCCACAAGGCTCACAGCGTCGTTGTGGCGATATGCCACACCACCGGTGATAAACTTGTTGTAGCGCACACGCATTGTGGCTTCTGCTTGGAAAAGATTGAAATCAGTCTTCACAAAAGCAGAGGGCTGTAATTCAAATAACGTATTTTTTATTGGAATATTGCCACCAGCCATAAAATAATATGTGCGCCCGGCCTCAAATATGTAGAGGTCTTCCTCGTTTCCTTCTGTCTTCATTTCCACCGAAGGTTGGTTGAGGTGAGTAGCCGAAATGCCCACCCACCAGTGCTTGTGCTGGTAGTGGATACCGGCCGCCATATCGAAGGCGTTGCCCGAAACATCGGTCTTTGGAATAGCGTCGTCGGATTCTTCACCGCCCACTTCAATGATTTCCGAGCCCTTGAATTTCTCATTCACCAAGCCCACCTGGAAACCGCCGCTAAGCGTTCCGCCCCAAAGTTTGTGCTTGTAGGCAATCTGTGCCGAAGCATTGAGGCCAGAATACAGACCCATGCTGGTCTGGTTGATGGACACACCGGTGGCGAAGCGCTTGTTGAGGAATTTGAATGGCATGTCGGCCAAGCCCACAAACGAGAGCGGAGCGTGCTTGATGCCCACCCACTGAGCGCGGCTGCCCACGGTCACGTGAATGTAGTCGGTGTTGCCTATGGCTGAAGGGTTGTAATAGCCTGGCACCATATAATATTGGGTGTATTGATTATCGACCTGAGCCTTCAGCGTCACTACCGACGCAAAAGCCACAAGCATCAACATCAAATATTTACGAATGCCAGTCATCATCCCTTATTCCCTTCAACAAAACATTTGCTTTATTCAAAATAAAATGTCACCACCACCATATTGTTGGTCACCTTGTCGACGCTTTGGGTGAATCGCATCATTTCAGGATTGTCCTCCAAATCGGGGCGGTTTTTCTTGAGCACATTCTTCAAGCCGAAGCAGAATTTCACTTCAGGGCACAATTTGAAGAATGGCAAATACACATCGCAACCCATGCCCACAGTGAGCATAGCATCAGCATTGCCCAAACGAATCTGTTCGGAGCGGTCTTTTGCCACGTCGAAAATTCCCATCACACCGCCAGTGAAATAGGGGCGGATATTGTGATAGCGGTTTGCCGAAATCTTCAGGTCGACAGGAAGCACCACATAAGTGGACTTGATGTTCTGGCTCTGCATCTTGCGCAATGGGTCGGTCACTTCTTCTGGAGCAGAGGTGTTGATGTATTTCACCACCTTGTTGCCAAAGTACATGCCTGGCGAGAATCGGAGGTTGAAGTTATTGGCAAGACGAAGGTCGGCCAACACATTCACGCAGAAGCCTGGCGAATGCTGGGGAACATCGGCAAACCAAGTTTCGCCGTCTTCGGTCTTGAAACCATTGTTCACGATGCCGATATCCTGAAAATTCGCACCAATAGAGAAGCCGAAATGCACCTTCTTCTGGTCGGCATATTGGCGATTCAGAATCTTATCGTTGTCTTGCGCCCACGCAGTTAAAGCGCACAAAACGAGTGCCAAGAGAGCGATATGTCGTTTAAAATCAATTTTCATCTCAACTTAAATAACGCAATTTTTTACGCGTTATTGCCATACATTATAAAAAATTCGCCATACGCACGCGAAACACCTATGCGAATCGTCGCGCTATCCAAGCCGAAAATGGCACTGTGAAATAGCGACGGGTGAACCAAGCAAG
>JAKSMA010000169.1 GCA_024400895.1 Muribaculaceae bacterium
GACTAATGGAACCTAACTAAATCATTTCATTTTCGCTGCTGTATACCGATAGTTGAGGCGAGGCAATGGTTCACACGCAAATTATCCCATCCTTCCTCATCAACATCATCCACACAGCCCCACAATGCAAAAAATTCTATCACATGTTATTTATCCATATTTTGTTTATGTTTTGGTTTTATTGCAGTTAGTTTCTACCTATTTCCACTAACGTGCTGCGGGAGGCCCCAGTCAAAGAGCCTCCCGCAGTTATTTGTTTGCAATTAATGCTTATTTATTTGGTAAGTGGTGAATAATCACGGCTGTAGCGAAGCATTTGCTGAGCATAGCCCTCTCCGTAGGTAATCTTCACATCAGTGATATTGCCCTTCTTATCTTTCACCAAAGTGTAACTTGGATTCACAAATCCCTTGTAAGGTGCAATGTCGAGTTTTGAGTAGCGCTCAAGAATTTCCTTATGAATTTCAGGGTCAACCTTCACGCCGTAAGTTTCAACAAGTGCTTTTCCTGCTTCGAAGTCGCCTTCACTCTTGATGCGTTGCACTTCAGCAAGAAGCTTGCCAAAGAGTTCGTGCAGTTTTTCGTAATCGTTGATGCGAACATATGTCTTGCCATCGCGCTTCACATATTCAATCACATTGTCAGCCTTGCCATGTTGGTAACACCATTCGCTCACAAATTTACGATTACGCATATGAGCCTCCTCAATGTCCTTTCCTGGCTCGATACGAGTAAGTTGGGTGAGCAGACCATTCATAATATACTTGTAGTATTCTGCTTTATAAGTATCTTTATCCTTGAAAATACCCAACTCTATCAATTTCGGGTCTGCCATGTGATAGAGAGCGAACAAATCGGCGCGACCTTCTTCAAGAGTTGAACGATAATTCTTGAGCAAACCGACATCCACACCTGGAAGCATTTGGCCAGAAGCATGACCTAAACACTCGTGAAGGTCGGTGTGAAGTTTGTCTGCAAGGGTCAAGTACTTCTTCATCAGCTCAACTTCCACATCGCTGTATGCAAACTCGTCGTTGAAGCCTGTGCCATTAGCCACCTCATCGTAAGCATCTGTAATGTTCTCAATAGTCACTGATTTAGAGCCATATTGTGAACGAATCCAGTTACTATTAGGGAGATTGATACCAATTGGAGTGGATGGATAACTGTCACCAGCCAAAATCGCAGCAGTAATCACCTTTGCGCTCACACCTTTCACATTTTGTTTTTTGAAACGGCTATCAACTGGTGAAGCATCTTCAAAGTATTGTGCGTTGCTGCTCACAAGTGTAGTACGTTCTGAAGCTGCTTTGTTGCGGAAGTTCACCATGCCTTCCCAAGAGCCGGTCATCGACAGTGGATCACCATAGTTCTCAATGAAACCATTCACGAAATCCACATCGCTCTTTGTTTCCTGAGCCCACAAAATAGAATATTCATCAAATGTGCGAAGCGAACCTGTTACATAGAAGTCAATCAGCTTTTGAATATAAGCCTTCTGACCTTCATTTTCTGCATATTTCATCGCTTCTTTCAGATTTGCAACAATCTTTGTAATAGCGGCAGAGTAAAGGCCTCCAACCTTATACACCTTTTCAACAACCTTACCGTTTTCTTTCACAACTTTTGCATTCAAGCCGTAAGAGATTGGTGTTTTGTCGGTTGTGTCTTTAATCGACTTATAGTATGCTTCTACTTCTTTCTGGGTCACACCTTCATATAGGTTGTTGGCAGAAGTAGTAATCAAATCCTGTCCAGCAGCAAGGTTCACACTTTTAGCCATGAAGTTTTTGTCAAAAATCACTCTATCCATCACCTTGATGAACGAAGACTTGGTCTGACCTTTTGCCAATGGTAACTTCGACTTTGGAAGAGCCTTTACACGAGCATCAAAAAACTTTTGAGAGAACTCTGGAGTGAATTTGTCTTTTGAATAATGATGATGAATGCCATTGGCAAACCACACTTGCTTCAAGTATTTTTCCAAACCTTTGAAATCGGCTGAGTTTTTATTTCCCTTGTAACTTGTGTAGATTGCCTCCAAAGTTTGACGCACCTGGAGGTTGTACTTGCAGTTCTGGTCTGTGAGAATATCACGGCCTTGCAAAGCAGCCTCTGTCAAATAATAAACGAGTTTCTTTTGCGACAACGGGAGTTGCTCAAACCCAGGCACTTGATAACGAAGCACCTGAATGTCTGCAAAACGGTCAACATTATAGTCAAATTTATTTCCTTGTGCCATAGTTGCAGTCGAAGCCAATGCCACCAATGCGGCAGCGATAAGGGTTTTCTTCATAATTTATTGCGTTGTTTTAATTATTCTACATAAAGTACTAAGCCTTTCAAGTATTCACCTTCAGGATGATAGATATTAATTGGGTGATCGGCTGGCTGGGTGAGCTGGTGCAAAATGCGTACTTTGCGTTTCGACATTGCCGCAGCACTAAACACTGCCAAACGGAACTGCTCTTTGTTCACTGCCTGCGAGCAGGAGAATGTGAACAATATGCCACCGGGCTTTATCTTCTCAAAGGCTTTTGCATTGAGTTTTCGGTAACCAATCAAAGCATTGCGCAATGCGCTTTTGTGCTTTGCGAACGCTGGTGGATCGAGAATGATAAGGTCGTAGTCACTGCCCATGTCATCCAAATATTTGAATGCATCCACAGCAAACGATTGATGGCGTTCACACGCTGGGAAATTCAATGCCACATTCGCGTCGGTAAGCGAAATTGCTTTTGCCGAACTATCTACAGAATGCACAAGTTCTGCACCGCCACGCAGCGCATAAAACGAGAAACCACCAGTGTAGCAAAACATGTTGAGCACTTTACGACCTTTAGCATAATGTTCAAGAAGCGAGCGGTTTTCACGTTGGTCTACGAAGAAACCGGTCTTCTGTCCGCGAAGCCAGTCGACATGGAACTTCAAGCCGTTCTCCATTGCTTCGTCGGTGTCATACTCCCCTACAATATATTCATTCTGAGGGTCGAGTTGAGCCTTATATGGCAAGGTGGTTTCACTTTTATAATACACATTCTTCACCACGCCTCCTGGCAATTGGGTGAGTGCATCAGCTATCAAATTGCGAGCAAAGTGCATACCGGGAGAGTGGGCTTGCATTACAGCAGTCGACCCATATATGTCGATTACCAAACCTGGCAAGAAATCGCCTTCGCCATGCACAAGGCGGAATGCGTTGTTGTCTTCGCGCTTCAACCCAAGTGCCTGACGCATTTTATACGCTTCTGTGAGGCGTTTCACAAAGAATGCCGAATCTATTTCTGTATCATCAAAGGTGAGAATGCGAACGGCTATACTGCCAATCTTGTAATTTCCGTTGCCTATCAGGTTTCCTTCGTGTTCATACACTGTCACAAGGTCGCCTTCTTCAATATTGTCCATGCGAGCGATGGCGCCAGAGAACACCCAAGGATGGAAACGCTTGAGCGATTCCTCTTTGCCACGCTTTAATATCACACGCTTGTAAACCATCTGTATTATTTAATAAAGAATCGATAAATGTCGTTAGCATTAGCGAACAGGAGCAATCCTATCAAGAATACCATACCTGCTGTTTGAGCCCATTCCATAAATTTCTCGCTTGGTTTGCAGCGAGTAACCATTTCATAAATCAAGAACAGCACGTGACCACCGTCGAGGGCTGGAATTGGAAGAATGTTCATGAAGGCCAATATCACTGAAAGGAATGCTGTAATGCTCCAGAAGCTGAACCAATCCCATTTTTCAGGGAATATGTGCCCAATAGAGCCAAAACCGCCTAAATTTTTAGCACCTTCTTTAGAGAATACGGTTTTAAATGCCTTCACATAATTAACGAGTTGGTCACATCCCATTTCAATGCCACGAGGAATTGATTGGAGGAATGAATAACTATGTTGCTCTGTCTTGAAAAGTTTCGAGAAATCGCCAAGCACTTCAAAACCAAGTTTGCCATCGGCATCCACTTCTGCTTGTGCAGTCACAGTCTTTCCGTCACGAACGAGTTGAAGAGGAATTGTTTTGCCGCTGTTTTTCTTCAGTTCTTCTGTAAACTTGGGAAATGTTGGAGTAGCCACACCATTCACAGCCAATAGTTTATCACCTTCCTTAAGGCCTGCTTTTTCTGCGCCAGTACCTGGCATTGTCGATTTTACAATGGTTGGCACATTGCACGACATGAATGGCTCACCATTCTCAAGGTCGCTGTTCACACTCAGAACGAATTGCTCAGGAATTGCAATGGTCACAGTGTCTTTTTTGTCACGAAGCACTTTCACTTCCTTCGCCATGGCAATTTTCAATTGGTCGCAATCAAAGTAGCGAACCTCTTCACCATCAGCCATCAGTGGAATATCATTATCCTTGAATCCAACCTTGTGGGCGGATTCGCTGTATTCTATACCTTCTGTTGCACTGGTGAATGGCAAATATTGCTCTCCCCAGTACCAAACCATACCTGCATAAATAACGATAGCGAGAAGGAAGTTGTTCAGCACACCACCAATCATAATCAGCAGGCGTTTCCAAGTGGCTTGTGTTCTAAATTCCCAAGGTTGTGGTTCAGCCGCAAGTTTTTCGGCTCCCTGTGTTTCGTCTATCATGCCGGCAATGGCACAATAGCCTCCAAGAGGAAGCCATCCAATGCCATACTCTGTATCGCGCCAAGTTGCCTTCTTGCTTTTTTCCTCTTCCTCTTTCACCTCAACCCCTTTAGATTGATACACAGTGCCCTTATCGGTACGAAGAGCGCTAATCTTTTTTGTTTTTGGATGCCAAGCAAACAGCGTAACCCATGGATTGAAGAAGAGGTAGAATTTCTCAACTTTCACGCCGAAAATTATTGCCCACATGTAGTGTCCCAACTCATGGATAAACACCAATAAACTAAGCGAAAGTATTAATTCAAATGCTTTTAACCAAAATGTACTCATTTCTAATTATTTACTTGATTAATGATGATGCATAGGCACGCGCTTCAGCATTGCTGCTCACATAGTCGTCGTATGTAGGTGTAGCCACAAATGGAGCCCAAGCGAGTGTCTGGTCAATGATTTTATAGATGTCGATAAATTTAATTTTATTTTTCAAGAATGCTGCCACAGCAATTTCATTTGCAGCATTCACCACACATGCCGCATTACCACCACGGTTAGCAGCCTCATAAGCAGTGGTGAGCAATGGGAATTTGTCGAAATCGGGTTTCTCAAAAGTGAGGTTGCAATAATCCGCCACGGTCATCTTCTTGCAGTCCGACGCCAACCTGCCTGGCAAGCCAAGCGCGTAACGAATTGGCAAACGCATATCAGGAAGCCCCAATTGAGCTTTCACCGAACCGTCTTTAAATTCCACCATCGAATGAACAATCGACTGAGGATGAACAACGATTTC
>JAKSMA010000017.1 GCA_024400895.1 Muribaculaceae bacterium
ACCGCCGGATGAACAATTGCATTAAGGTCCGCCAAAGCTGATTTATCAGAGAACACAATTGATGACAAAAGACGTGTATGAAGTTGCTTTCCTATATATATATCAGCTCCAAATCGCTCAACCAAGAGCGAACGCAATGATTCCGATTCATGCATTAATGTTTTAGCTCTGGAGTCGGTATCATATACTTTGTACCCTAAAAGACGAAGTATTTTCGAAACCACCGACTTCCCGCTACCAATACCGCCAGTTATCGCTACAATCATAAATTTAGTAATTATTTCACCGTCCAGGTTACAGAGTCTTCCAAAATCTTATATATCTTTCTGTGCGGATACTCCTCTGCCTTCCTGACAGCAACTCTACCAGATTTCTTGGATAAATCGATATCATCGGCAAAAACCGCCACAGTTGGGGCTTTTGCATTATAGAAGCTTTCGGGCACATAATATAAAATATCGACTGTGGCTGGGCGATACTGGATTTTCATACCTCTCACCTCTTTTGGCGCAACATCAATTGATGCACGCTTCAAGTAATTTCTTTCCAAATCGAGGCGGAGTTTAACATTAGTAGTTTCATAGCGCACACCCGGTATTGTGCGAAGGCCCACCGTCATCACTGTGTCGGAAAAGTCTCTCACTGTAAATGGCTTAAGTGCAACAGAGTCGATTTTTTCTAATACTTCACTTTTTGCGTATACCACCACTGAATCTGGTGAACATACAGGCCAATTCACAAGCGACATCGTGATAGGATTAAATTGCAAATTTATACTACCTTCAAAAGCGACTGGCACTTTTTTCCCTTCATGGGTCACAGCAGTCAAAACAAGAGGGAAACCAGATTGCATCTTTGGAGAATTCTGTGGACGGAATAGGGTGTGCAAATTTGTTGCCGCATAAATATCCTCCACAGTGATAACTAACTCGGAAGTTGATTTCTGGTATTTTGAAAGGAAATTGATATTTGCTTCAGGCGTAAAGATTTTATAGTACAGATGAGAAAAAACTTTTCCCTCCATGGGCACACTTACTCGGGCTGGCACAGAATCAATAATTGTAACCTCATTGGGCTTCCCAACAATATTAAGATTCACGGTCACATCAGCAGTGTACGACTTTGTAAAGCCCCACGCAAAAAATGACAACACAAAAAAGAAACCATATAACAAAATCACCTTATAGGTAGATTTGTTCAATGGTATGTTTTTTATTATTGTATTAAAAATATTCACCTCTCTTTTTGAAAATTGGTCGGCAGAATATCAGGAAAACACTGAAACTCAAACCGACCAATATGTTACACTTGATTTAATTAATCTTTCTTTACATCAGAGCCTGTTTGAACAGCATCTTGCATAGTTGGATAAATCATTGTTCCGTCGATTGTGATTTTTACACCATCTGCGATTTCCAACACCACTGTTCCATTAGCCTTGATTTCACGAATACGGCCATGAATACCACCTGCGGTAATCACCTTGTCGCCAGACTTCAAACCTTCACGGAATTTCTTCATTTCTTTCTGCTTCTTGCTTTGTGGACGAATCATAAAGAAATAGAAAATTGCAATGAGGGCAACAATCATAATAATGCTACCCATACCACCACTTTGAGCAGGAGCAGCTGCTGCATCGAGCATAATATAATTCAACATAATACTGAATATTTTATAATTAATAATTCTTATTTAATAATCACTTTATCAGCACGCATCTGGTTAACCACAGCATTCAAGATGCCATTCACAAACTGGCCACTTCGTGGGGTGCTGTAATCTTTTGCCAACTCAATATACTCATTGAGAGAAACATTCACTGGGATACTTGGGAAATTACGCATTTCTGTAAGAGCTGCACACATCACCAAGCGGTCCATCATCGCGATGCGATCGGTATCCCACTTTTCTGTTTTCACAAATTTGTCGATGTAGGAATTGTTATCTTCCATTTCTGCAACCACTTTCAAGAAAAGCTGTTCGCCAAATTTGCTGTCTTCATCATCCTTAAATTGAGGGAAGATTGGAGAAGCCTCGCCATCTTCAAATCGGCGGATGGTCTTCAGAACAAACTGTCCCATGATGTTCAAATCGTCATCGGTATAGAACACGCTCATCGACTGTAAGTGCTCAAGGAGATTTTCATCGGTGAACACCACTTTTTTCAGTAATTGATACCAAACCTCACCATCACGCACAAGAGTAGTCTTTGGCATTTCCATATACTCTTGATAGTCTTCCGAACGGAGAATCTTGTCAAGCAGCAAGCGCACAAAGAGCTCATCATCACGCCAGTTGATCTTTTTGTCTTCCACAAATTCAGAAAGCGTTTGATCTTCACGAAGCCTCTTCACAAACTCGTTTTCCACAAAACGCATATTTGGATTCATATCTTCTTCTGTAGGAAGAAATTTGTGCTTTGCTTCATCAAGACGCAAATCTTGAACATCTGTGAGTTCAATAATCAATTTCAGCAAAGCGTTGTAGAGTTCATACGACTTGTCTAAACTTTTCTTCAACTCTTTCTTTGCCTGTGCTAAAGTCATGGAATCTTTTGAAACCATGTAAGCGTACAACATTTGTACGACTTTTACTCTTATTAGGACACGATTAATCATCTATATTTAATTTATTATTTTGCAAAGTTACCCTAAAATAGAATTGTAGTCAAATAAAACACTATGAATTTACATTCTGCCCGTCATTCAATCGCTGGCGAACCACTTCATAAATCATAATGCCACCAGCCACAGAAACATTGAGCGAATTAATTTCACCAAATTCCGGAATTGCAACAAGAGTGTCGCAAAGCCTCAATATATCTGCAGAAATGCCAGTGTCTTCTGCTCCAAGCACAATAGCAACAGGACCAGTAAAATCAGCTTTTGTATAATTCAAATCTGTTTTTTCCGATGCGCCCATCACCATGAAGCCACTATCACGCAAATATTTTACAGCATTCACAAGATTACGCTCGCGACAAACAGGGAGATAATTCAATGCTCCGGCAGAAGTTTTCACCGCATCGGCATTAACACTCACGCTGTTTCGCTCAGGTATCACAATCGCATTGACACCTGCACACTCGCATGTACGAGCAATTGCTCCAAAATTGCGAACATCAGTCACGCCATCAAGCACCACAATAAAAGGATTAATGCCTTCATCATATAGGGCTGGTACAATATCATCTACATGATAATAGTCAACTGCAGCCATAAAGGCTATCACCCCTTGGTGATTTTTGCGTGTCACCCTATTAATTCGTTCTACAGGAACGCGTTGCACTGGTACATTGTATTCACGAGCGACCGAAAGCAATTCACGAGCCAAATCTCCACTAAGGTCTTTTTTCATCAGCACCTTATCGACTTGCTTACCCGACTCAATCGCTTCTATCACAGCACGAATGCCGAATACAACTTGGGATTTATCTATCATTTCTTTGTTTCAATTAACGATTTTGCGTTTTCAATAGCAGCATGATTCACGTCTTTTCCACTCAACATCCTCGCAATTTCAAGCACATGCTCCTCATTGTTGAGGCATTTCACATGAGTCAGAGTTGACTCTTCATCATCTGCTTTATACACCATCAAGTGATTGTCGCCATGGGCAGCCACTTGAGGAAGGTGGGTGATGGCCAAAACTTGTATACGCTTACAAATATCACCCATCATCTCCCCTATCTTATTTGCCACATCGCCAGAAACGCCAGTATCCACTTCATCAAAAATAATGGTCGGCAAATTCATCGAACGGGCAATAATCGATTTTATGCACAGCATCAATCGAGAAATTTCGCCACCGGATGCGGTATCCTTAACAGGAAGAAGTGCTTGATTCTTATTGAAGGCGAAGAGGAATTCAACAGCATCGGCACCAGTAGAAGAAAAATCAGTTTCAACAAATTTAATATCAAAAGCTAAATTTCTCATTCCCAAAGCTTGAGCCAAAGGCTTTAGCTCCGAAACGAATAGTTGCGCTGCATTTTTTCTTGACTCCGATAAATCCGATGCCAACGCCGCCACTTTTACCTGTTGTGCACCCAATGCAGCCTCAATTTCAGCTATTTGGTCTTCACTGTTGTTAATCAGCGACAACTGGTTTTCATATTGCTGCTGAATCGAAAGAAGTTCATTTACCGAAGCAGCATTATGCTTCCTCTCAAGTTCATAGATTGAATTCAATCTCATCTCCACTATTTCCAACTGTCGCGGGTCATCCACCAATTGGTCGTCGACATAAGAAACAGTCTGAGCAATATCCTTCAATTCAACGAGAGCCGATTGAACACGCTCGCCCAATCCCCCAATGTCGGAGAGATTACGCTCGGTAGACTGTAGGCGTTGGGATATTACTGACAACTGCTGCAGAATTGAGTTTTCTTCACCATTAAGAGATGAATTTATCATCCAGAGATTTTCTTTAATCTCAGAGATATTGCTCAACTTTTTCTGCAGGTCTTCAAGTTCAACATCTTCGTTCTCAACAAGTTTCAAGCCCTCAAATTGGCTTAATTGGAAACGGATATAGTCTTCGTCAGTTCTGCTCTTTTCATATTCGCTACGCCTTTCAAGAAGTTGCTTTTGTAAGTTCTTGTAGCATATATATTCAACTTCATATTTTGAAGCAATCTCCTTGTTATTAGCGATACTATCCAAAACCGACAATTGGAATGACGGTTTCGACAGAAGCATATTACTGTGCTGAGAATGAATATCCACCAATCGAGATGTCAATTCTTTAAGAACAGAGACATTCACAGGAGTATCGTTCACGAAAGTGCGCGAACGCCCATTAGCGTTGATTTCACGACGAACTATGCACTCGTCTTCCCAAAAATCAATTTCATTTTCTGAGAAAAAATCAGTTAACGCGTACGTGGATATATCAAACGCCGCTTCTACCACAACTTTATTCTCAGGATTACGGACAGAACGAGAGTCTGCTCGCTCACCAAGTATCAAAGACAATGCACCCAGAATAATCGACTTACCAGCACCAGTTTCACCAGTGATAATAGTAAGCCCATTATCGAACTTAATTTCAAGTTCGTCGATAAGTGCATAGTTTGATATATAAAGTCGTGTGAGCATTTATGCGTTAGTTATTTTGTTCTTCTTTTTTGATTCTGTCCAGACGAGCCTGTTCTGTTGGCCACAATGGATAGAGGGTTTCGTACACAGAGCTTTTCTCTGTCAAATTCGCTTTTGAATACACATTTACCAACTCGTCAAGCTTCGCGTCTTTAAACATCGACAAGCATACCGACATTGGTGCCACATCGTATATTTTCTTTAAAATATCACGCGACTGTGTAATTACTTGTCGGCCTTTCTCTGCACTCACCACCATCTGGTCCAATCCAAGTCGGTGATAATTGTAAAGCACTTCACGAATTCCTGCAGTCTGCTTGTCAGTGTATGCGCTAAGCACTGCACTTCTATTCTTAGTGTCTTCAAAAGCCTTCCATCCACTTTCTCCACTACTCTGTGCCATCCTCACCACATTAGCAGCCTTTTCATAAATGCGTAGAAATTGAGAATAGCAGTCAAATTGTTTTGCATATCCTGTTCAGAATACACAAGTGGCTCATTCTGTTCGTAAGTGAAATCAATCTTTGTATCTTTGAAATTGATAATTGTGGTAGTATACGAACTATTATAAACGGGACGCTGCGACTGCACTTGCAAGTCACCAACCATTTTTCCGCTTCCATCGTCGTAACTGCCAATAGTGAAGAACAATTTACATTGAATCTTTTCATTGTTACCGAATTGTGCATCGGTCCACTTTGTGGAATTCATATACTCAGCAATCGCCTGCTGAAGCGTAGTAAAGATTTCTTTATTCGCATTCTGCACCTTGCTCGTATTGATTTCAACTTCACAATTCAATTCCTGCGCCGCGCCAAGAAAGCAGAATCCTGCCACTGCCACAATCAAAGAAAAGATTCGACGAATGTTCATATCTGGAAATTATTTCAAATTAATTGTTCGAACGGACTCTCATAAAAATTTTGGTCAGAACATTTTTGGTGTCTTGTGGGAAATCGCCTTTCATCATCCAACCATAGTAGCCAGAATCTTTCATCAGCACCTCCTCAACAGTCACACCCTTATACTTGCCAAAATTAAACACTTCCACACCCTTATCATTAAACACGAAGCGACCTGCGAGGTCCACATTTCGAGTTTGAGAAGAGAATGCCGAAAGAAATTCCACTTCGTTCTGAAGAGTTGGATATTTGTCCAGCTGTGCTTTAAGCACTTCATAAGTTGCCCTTGTGTCGGCATCTGCAGAATGTGCGCCCTCCAAATCTTTGCCGCAGTAGAACTTATAGGCAGCCACAAGATTGCGCTGTTCCATTTTGTGGAAAATAGTTTGCACATCCACAAATTTGCGTCGAGAGAAATCGAAATTCACCCCAGCATTCAAAAATTCTTCTTGAAGCATCGGAATATCAAAACGATTACTGTTAAAACCTGCGACATCGCATCCCTCAAACACAGCAGCCAAATCACGAGCAACCTGTTTAAAGGTTGGGCAATCCTTCACATCCTCATCTGTGATGTGATGCACTGCTGTTGATTGTTCAGGAATATGCATTCCTGGATTGACACGAAGAGTTTTCGATTCTTCTGTCCCGTTAGGGTAAACCTTGATGTATGAAATTTCTACAATTTTGTCGGTAGTAATATTCAACCCCGTGGTTTCGAGGTCGAAAAACACTAACGGCTTTTTTAAATTTAATTCCATCTAAATGTCCTTTACAGAATTCCTGAACTAATTAGAGCATCATTGGCATAAGAAGAACGAGCAAATCTTCATCTTCCTTCTGGTCAACAGGGAGGAACAAACCCGCGCGAGTTGGATCCATTAATTGAAGCGAAATGTTTTCTGCATTGATGTTGTTGAGCACATCGATGATGTTTTCATCGTTGAAACCGATAGCCATTTCAGCACCATTGTATTCACAAATGATACGCTCTTCAGCAGAAGTTGAGTAATCAATATCTTGAGTCGACATGAACACTTCATCAGGGCGCATTTCCAATTTCACCAAACCGCTTGAACTGGTGAACACAGAAACGCGACGGAGAGCATTCAACAACTGAACACGGTCGATAGAAACATTGAACTGATTTGCTGTTGGAATTACAGAGTTGTAGTTTGGATAACGGCCATTCACAAAGCGGCAAGTAAGTGTATATTCAGGAGTTTCGAATGTTGCACTTTTGCTGTCGACTGTGATGTTTACATCACCATCGTTCTTTTCGAGAATGTTGCTCAAAATTGATGCAGGCTTTGTAGGAAGAATGAATGAAAGCTCAAGACCTGTATTCAAACCAAGTTTGCGATAGCGAACCAACTTGTGAGTATCAGAAGCGACGAATACGATTTCGTCTGGTTTGATGTCCCAGAAAATACCCATCATCACTGGACGCATTTCGTCAACGCCAACTGCGAAAATAGTTTGTTGAATACCTTCAACCACTTTCTTGCAAGGGAGCACAAATTTCTTAGGTTCTTCTTCACTTGGAGCCTTTGTTGGGAACTCATTTCCGTTAACGCCAATGAAATTAAACTTACCGTGGAGATAAGTGATGTTGATTTCAAGGTTAGCGTCGTTTACATCAAATGAAAGAGCCAAATCAGGAAGTTGTTTGAGAAGATCCAAAAGTTTCTTCACATTGGCCGCGAACTTGCCAGAGCCTACAGGGTCTTGCACCTGAACATTTGTAGTGAGAGTGGTCTCTTGGTCACTACCGGTAATTACCAGTCGGTCGCCTTCCAAATTGAACAAAAAGTTATCGAGAATCGACAATTTGTTTTTTGAATTCACAACTTTACTCACTGCAGAAAGGTGAGAAAGCAAAAGCTTACTTTGAATGTTGAATTTCATATATGCTACAAGTTAGTTATAGTTAATAATCGAATTTATAAAACTATATTAGTTTTAACTTACAAATATACTAATTATTGCCGATAATTCAACAAAAAACGCCGCCCAAAATCTATTGGACGGCGATATTTTTGATATTATTTTGATTTAGCTTACATAATACCGCGTTCTCTAAGCTTCTTTTGCCAATTCCAAGCGCTGAGCATAGTGTCTTCAATCGAAACTTGAGCCTTCCATCCAAGCACTTCGTTAGCCTTCTTTGGGTCAGCCCAAATCTTCACGATATCACCATCGCGGCGACCAACAATCTTGTGAGGAACCTTTACACCTGTAGCGGTTTCAAATGCGTTAAGAAGTTGGAGAACCGACAAGCCCTCACCTGTTCCGATATTGAACACTTCAAGTTTCTCTTCACTCTTGTCTTCAAGCATTCTCTCAAGTGCTACAACGTGAGCTTTAGCCAAGTCAACGACATTAATAAAATCGCGGATACAAGACCCGTCAGGTGTATCGTAGTCGTCACCAAAAATGCTCAATTCCTTACGCACGCCAATGGCTGTTTGAGTAAGGTATGGGATAAGGTTTTGTGGAACACCGTTTGGCAATTCGCCGATCTCCGCAGATGGATGCGCACCGATTGGATTGAAATAGCGAAGCAAGATAGCCTTGATTGGAGCACCACTTTTCACCACGTCTGTGATGATGTCTTCACCCATTTGCTTGGTTGCGCCATATGGCGATGTAGCCTTCTTGGTTGGCGCATCTTCTGTGATAGGATTAGTGTCGGGCTCACCATAAACAGTGCAAGACGATGAGAACACAAAACCCTTAACGCCATAAACAGGCATCAAATCAAGCAAATTGATAAGAATATTGAGGTTGTTACGGTAATACAGAATTGGCTTAGTCATTGATTCGCCCACGGCTTTGCTCGCAGCAAAGTTGATAATGCCGTTGATTCCGGGATTAGCCTTGAATAGTTCGTGGAGGGTGTCAATATTTGTGCAATCACCTTCTACAAACACAGGGCGAATGCCTGTAATCTTTTCAATACCATCCAGTACATCAATGTTGCTATTCGACAAGTTGTCAATAATCACAACTTCATAACCCGACTGTTGCAATTCCACTGTAGTATGAGAACCAATAAATCCCAAACCGCCAGTAACAAGAATTTTTCCTTTCATTTTGATTAACTATTTAATGACTTTATTATATGTTCTACAATTCTTCCACAAGCCAAACCATCGCCATAAGGATTGTTTGCCTTGCTCATTTGCTCGTATTTCTCTTTTGAATCCAGCAGCTCTCGCATACTGGTCACAATCTTATCATAGTCAGTGCCTACCAGCTTCACCGTGCCAGCCACAAGTGCTTCTGGACGCTCGGTGGTGTCACGCATCACAAGAACTGGCTTACCCAGACCGGGAGCTTCTTCCTGTATACCACCACTATCTGTAAGCACGATATCCGACTTCTCCATCAGATACACGAAATTGAGATATTCCAATGGCTCGATGAAGAACAAGTTGTCCGCAAAGTCAAGACTATCGCCAAACACCTCTTTAATAGGACGTCGAACATTGGGGTTAAGGTGCATCGGATACACGAAATCCACATCATGATAGCTTTCGCTCAGCGTCTTTATTGCATTGCATATGTTCTTGAAACCGTCACCAAAATTCTCTCTACGGTGTCCGGTTATAAGCACCAACCTGCGATTTCCATCTTCGAGCCTATCCACATCGTAGCCTTGCTCTTTCAACCGCACGGCCAACGAAGTCGAAAGCGAAGCATCATTCTTAATTCTGTCTACCACCATGTGAAGTGCATCTATCACAGTATTGCCTGTGACAATAATCTTTTCCTCTTCCACTCCTTCGTCAAGAAGATTCTGACGGCTGAGAGGAGTTGGCGAAAGATTGAAAGTGGTAAGGCGCCCCGTCATTTGACGGTTCATTTCTTCAGGCCATGGGCTATAAATGTTGCGCGTGCGTAACCCCGCCTCAACATGACCTACAGGTATCTGCTGATAGAATGCAGCAAGAGCGGCAGCCATACTCGTGGTGGTATCACCGTGCACGAGCACAACATCAGGTTGTGCCTCTTTCAGCACATCGCGCATGCCCAAAATCACACGAGAGGTGATATCGTACAAATCCTGTCCCGACTTCATGATGTTTAAATCATAATCGGGAGTCACTTTGAAAATATCAAGAACCTGATCCAGCATCTCTCGGTGTTGACCAGTCACACACACGATTGTGTCGACGTCTTCAGGATGTTTCTGAAACTCCTTCACAAGAGGCGCCATTTTAATGGCCTCTGGACGGGTCCCGAAAACAAGCATCACTTTCTTCTTCATAATTAATTAAGTAGTAGTTCAGAATTATCCTTGTGGCTATCAGTGCAAACTTTGCCACATTTTTGGTTATGTATACACTGAAAATGCAAAATTAATGAATTTTTGCGACATTAACAAATGCCTATTTTCTGGAAATTCTGAATATAGTCCCCTCAATCAACGAACAATACACATCGCCATTTGCATCTATCTCAAATCCATTAACTTCACTTGTACCCATTGGATAAGAAACCACCAACTTATGCGTTGAAGCATCTACAATGGAGAGTTGGCCATGTCTACTACCTGCATACACAAATCCTTCGTGTTCAATCACTATACAAGGAGCATGCTCGTAGCCCAAGCCCAAATCTGTCTTCCACAACAACTTGTATTCATTGCCTTCTGTCGACATTGCCACAAGCTCGCCATCCATAGTTTTAGCATATGCAACTTTACCATCGGCGCTTCTGCCCAAACTTTCACGAACCTTGTTATCGTTCTTTTCTCGCCATATCTGCTTTCCGTTCTTTCTGTCGACAGCGGTAGACACACGGTCTGGGGCAACAACCACCACCTTATCAGAAGTCACAACAGGAACCACATTACCAGGACTATACAAGTTGGTTTCTTTGCCGTTATTCCACTTCCATTGAAGTTGGCCAGTCTTTTTATTTAGCGAGCGCAAATAGGTGTCCCATGCGCCGAAAATCACATCGCCGCCATCAACCACTGGAGCAGCCTGACAGTAGTTATTGATGTCATTATATTGCCAAACGAGTTTGTGCTTTGCCACATCCCAAGCCTGAAATGTTTTGTAGCCACCTTGATAAAGAATTCCTTTTTCTATCACGCCATCAGCAACATACGGGCCGTTGGCATCAAATGCATACACTTCTTTTCCGCTATTCTTGTCGAGCCACACCAAACGGCGATCTGCAGTTGGAAGCACCAAATATTTACGATCCACTGCTGGACGCGCATATAGCATCGCAGCCGTTTTGTATTCCCACCTAACTTGGTGCGATGCTTTATCGAGAGCCTTGCAATATCCCAAAGAGTTTCCGAAATAAATATTCTTCTCATCCAATCCCAAACGGGTAAATATGGTGGCATTGTCTGCGAAAACTTTCTCCACAGAGAATCGAGCATCTTCTTGTTTCTTTTGCACCGCAGTTGCAGGACTATTATAATATTCCGTATTCACTCTGTAAGCATACATCGGTGTAGAAGGACCATTCAATGATTTATTATACACATGAATCCAATTTTTCACCAAATCCACATCAAGAATTGTATAACCATAATCATTGTTGCCCATGTCCAACGCACGAACTATCAGACCATTCACGCCATCAGTCTCATACAGGCGCCACCTATGATAGTGTCCACATTGATGGGTTATTACAGGATACTTTTTAAGAATAGCCACATAGTCTTTGTAATTATCCAAATCATCAAGCAATGGATAATGATTCACGCTCAGCACTTTCATTCCTGGTTTCACCTTTTCCGAAAGCGTTTTGTCTAGCCAAATCAAATCCTCTTGCTTGATATGTCCGTCGCCCATTTTCATAAACGGACCGCAGTTCATACCTATCACCACAAGATTGCCTGCCGTAAACACAAATCTGTCGGCTCCCCAAAGGTCATTAAATGTCTTGCAAGCACTCTGACTCCAGTTGTTCTCATGATTTCCGGGAATGATATAATGAGGCTTTTTCAGCCCATCGAGAATCGACTTCACATTACGAAGCTGCTGGTCGCTACCTTCATTGGTCAAGTCGCCCGAAGTTATCACAAAGTCCACATCGCTATTGTTGATTTCTTCAACAGCCGCTTTCAGTTTTGTTTCATTAGTGCTGCCTGGCGTCACATGAATATCACTTAATATCGCAAACTTCTGAGCGCTTAGCGACACAAAGCACAACAATGCAAAAGCAATTGCTAAAATCTTATATTTCATAATACAAATCTATTATTATACAAGTTATTATAGAACAGCAGTGCTTCGGTTGTGTTCCCGAGCACTGCCACATAAAAGTTGAAATATATTAGTCAAGTTTGTGGATAATCAAGCCTGAACGCAATTTTGGTTCAAACCATGTGGCCTTTGGAGGCATAATGTTACCAGAATCAGCGATATCAATGATTTGACGCATTGTCACTGGATACAATGCCAAAGCCAACTTCATTTCGCCTGAATCCACCCTACTCTTCAATTCTCCTAACCCGCGAATACCGCCAACAAAGTCGATACGTTTGTCGGTGCGCAGATCTACTATGTTGAGGATATCACGCAGAATATAATCCGAAGAAATCTTCACGTCAAGCACACCAATTGGGTCTGTATCGTCATAAGTACCCTCTTTTGCAGTAAGAGAGTACCATTTACCGCCTAAATACAACGCGAAATTATGGAGTGCGACCGGGTGATATATTTCAGCACCTTTTTCTTCAACAACAAATTTCTCGCCAACTTTTGCCAAGAATTCTTCTTCGGTGAGACCATTAAGATCTTGTACCACACGGTTATAATCCATCACCTTCAAATGTGACTCAGGGAAACATACAGCCAACAAATAGTTGTACTCTTCATCACCTGTATGATTAGGGTCAGCCTTAGCCTTCTCTTCCCCAACATGCGCAGCTGCAGCTGTACGGTGGTGGCCATCAGCAATATACAGATATGGAATCTTTGCAAAAGCTTCTGTAATGGTGCTCACAGTGTCATCATCGGCAATGCACCAGAGTGTATGCCCGATTCCATCTTCCGACACAAAGTCATATTCTGGAGCCGTTTCTGCTGTTTTTGCAATTACATTTTCGAGAACTTCGTTAGCAGGAAACGAAAGGAATACCGGTTCAATATTCGCATTATTAATCTCGATGTGGTGCATGCGGTCAACTTCTTTTTCCTTACGGGTCAATTCGTGTTTCTTGATTTTGCCGGTAAGATAATCATCAACGTTCGCGCCCACTACCAGACCATATTGAGTGCGTCCATCCATTGTTTGGGCATAAAGATAGTACTGTTCTTTCTCATCCTGAACAAGCCAACCTTCACGCTGGAATTTTTGGAAATTTTCAACAGCCTTGTCGTAAACCTTTGGTTCATGCTCGCCAGTACCTGGTTCGAAATCAATCTCTGGTTTAATAATATGATAAAGTGACTTCTCATTACCTTCAGCTTCGGCTCTTGCTTCCTCGCTCGAAAGCACGTCGTATGGTTTAGAAGCAACTTCCTCTACGAATTGTTTTGGAGGACGTAATCCTTTAAATGGTTTTACTTTTGCCATAATATCAGTGGTTGTTTTAAGATAATGTTAATGGTATTTTGATTAATTTTTATTTCGCTCTAACGATTGTCTGTTCACGGTCTGGACCAACAGAAACGATAGTGATAGGTACTTCAAGTTTTTCTTCAAGGAATTTGATGTAATCCTTGAATTCTTGTGGGAATTGGTCTTCACTTGTCATACCTGTCATATCGGTGTTCCAGCCCTTAATTTCTGTATACACAGGCGTGATATCGTGTTCGATAGAGAATGGGAAATCACGGGTCACCTTTCCATTGATTTCATATGCATCACACGCCTTGATAGTTTCAAAACCATCAAGCACATCGCTCTTCATCATAATCAACTGGGTAACGCCATTAAGCATAATTGTATATCGAAGCGCTACGAGGTCAATCCAACCACAGCGGCGTTCACGACCTGTTACAGCACCGTATTCGTGACCGATTTGACGAATAGTCGCCCCTGTTTCATCAAACAATTCAGTTGGGAAAGGACCGCTACCCACACGAGTGCAATATGCTTTGAAAATGCCGAACACCTCACCAATTTTACTTGGCGCGAGTCCCAAACCAGTGCAGGCCCCTGCACAGACGGTGTTCGATGATGTGACAAACGGATAAGAGCCGAAATCAACGTCAAGCATACTGCCTTGCGCACCTTCACAAAGCACACTCTTGCCATCTTTCAATTGTTTATTGATAAAGAATTCGCTGTCGATGAGGTCAAATTCCTTAATGTATTCAATGCCTTCCATCCATTTCTTTTCAAGTTCATCCACGTCTGGAGTTTCGCCAAGGGCATTCAGCAAAGAAATATGGCGCTTTTTCGCAGCATTATATTTTTCTAAGAAATTCTCTTCGATATCACCAATACGCAAACCGTTACGGCTAATCTTATCTGTATATGTAGGACCGATACCCTTACCAGTAGTGCCAATTTTGCTGTCACCTTTCAGCTTTTCGTTAGCAGCATCGAGCACACGGTGAGTTGGCATAATGAGGTGAGCCTTCTTCGAGATTTTAAGCACCTTTTTAATGTCAATCCCTTGTTTTTCAAGGTCTCGAGCCTCATCAGCAAAGAGCACAGGGTCGAGTACAACTCCATTACCTATCACATTCACTTGGTCGTTCTGGAATATACCGGAAGGTATAGAACGGAGCACAAATTTCTTGCCTTCAAACACAAGTGTGTGGCCTGCATTAGGACCACCTTGAAAACGTGCTACAACATTATAGTGTGGAGTGAGGACATCCACTACTTTACCTTTACCTTCATCTCCCCATTGTAAACCCAAAAGAACGTCTACTTTCATAATAAGAATGTTTGTTTTATTTATTTCGTTTTTTCTGATTTCTTGCACAAGTGTTACACATACCATTAACACATAAAATACGATATTGCTCACTAAAAGCGGCATATCGCTTAGCATGAAGCTCTTCAGCAAGAGCCATATCTTTCACAGTCTTCACTTTGCCACAATTCAAGCACACCAAGTGAATGAACTTCACATCGCTCATTCTCGTAAACTGCAGCTTTTGCAACCCCTCATTGAAAAACCTACACAGTATGCCCGCTTTCACAAAGAGGTCTAAATTGTTGTAAACAGTGGATTGGCTCACCCTGAACGAGTCGTCGAGAAGCGACTGTAGCAATTGGTCGGCAACGAATGGCTTATTAAAAGACAATGCTTTTTCAAGAATCGCAAATCTCTCTGGAGTTTTCCTATAATTTCCTCTCTCAAGAAAATCTGTAAAATCCTTGATTACAACATTGGTATTTAATGTTTCATTCATCGCTAAAATATATCTACAAAGATAACAAATATTACGTACATAGAAAAATATTTTTTGCCCAATCACAAGCGACGATACACGAATATTCCCATATACAAAAAAACAGAAATCATCAAAAACACAACATTGCTACTCATTCTCAGCATTTTCAGACAAGAAATCATATCATGATTGTATGTTTTCGCCAATAATGTTTGCTAATACCACTATTTTTCACGAAATTTGCATAATATTTACACATTGATTAATTAAGAAGAACAATATATGGAAATAACAGTTGCTCAACTGGCAGCTATGGTCCACGGTACAGTGGACGGAGATGGCTCAGTTCGCATTAACAACTACTCAAAAATTGAAGAAGCCACAGAAGGCTGCCTGACCTTTTTGGCTAATGTTAAATACACACATTACATCTACACGACAAATGCATCAGCAGTTCTTGTGAGAAATGATTTCCAACCTGAGCAGCCTATCAAGGCAGCCCTCATTAGAGTTGAAGACCCTTACAAGACACTTGCCGACTTGCTCAATATGGTCAGCGCACAAACGCCAGAAAAGAAAGGCATCGAACAGCCAAGCTTCATCAGCGAGGGTGTTGAAATTCCGGAAGATGCTTATGTGGGTGCATTCGCCTATATCGGCAACGGAGTTAAGATGGGAAAAGGCGTTAAAATTTATCCACAAGTATATGTTGGCTATAATGTCACCCTTGGCGACAATGTAATCCTTTATCCTGGTGTAAAGGTTTATCATGGTTGCAAAATTGGCAATCGCTGCATTGTCCAGGGTGGTGCCACTATCGGCGGCGACGGTTTTGGATTTGCGCCAAAAGAAGACGGCACATACGAAAAGATTTCTCAAATCGGCATTGTCATCCTTGAGGACGATGTTGAAATCGGTGCCAACACCACTATCGACCGTGCGACAATGGGAGCCACAGTCATCAAACAAGGGGCAAAGCTCGACAATCTCATTCAAATAGGCCACAATGTGGAGATTGGCGAATCCACAGTGATGGCTGCTCAAGTTGGTGTGGCAGGTTCCACAAAAATCGGCAAATATAATATGGTTGGCGGCCAAGTAGGATTCGCCGGGCACATCACTGTTGGCGACAACAATGGTTTCGGCGCACAATCCGGTGTACCTAACAGCGTAGGCTCTAAGCAACGAGTTCTTGGCGCACCAGCTATTAATGCACTTGAATTTGCTCGTCAGCAAGTTTACCTCAAACGTTTAGCATCATTGTTTGCCGATGTTAACCAATTGAAAAAAGATATTCAAGCTATCAAAAAAGACTAAAAAATTCAAGATATAGATTAATGAAACAGCGTACATTAAAAAACGAATTCACAGTAAGCGGAAAAGGTTTGCACACTGGCGTACAAATTACCGCCACCTTCAAGCCTGCAGAAATCAACACTGGCTACAAGATCAGACGTGTTGATTTGGAAGGCGCACCAACCATCGACGCTCTTGCTGAAAATGTGACAGAGACCACTCGTGGAACTGTGGTTTCATGCAAAAGCGATAAGACTGTAAAAGTTAGCACCATCGAACATGCTTTAGCAGCCCTTTATACAGCTGGCATCGACAACTGTTTAATAGAAGTCAATGCGCCAGAGTTGCCAATTCTCGACGGTAGCGCTATCATTTATTGCCAAAAAATCGAAGAAGCAGGACTTCAAGAACAAGAAGCTGAAAAGGAATTCTATGTTGTCAAAAAGCGCATTAAAGTTTTTGACCCCGAAACAGGCTCTTCATTAATCGTTCTTCCCGACGACGAATTGTCGATGGATGTGATGATTGAGTTCAATTCTCCAGTTTTGAGCAACCAGTTTGCATCACTTGAGCATGTGAACGATTTCAAAACAGAAATCGCAGCAAGCCGCACATTTGTTTTCGTTCGCGAAATCCTTCCTTTGCTGCAAATGAATCTTATCAAAGGTGGCGACCTCGACAATGCTATCGTTATCCACGACACTGAAATGCCCAAGGAAGACCTTGATAAACTTGCCGACTTGATGCATGTTGAACGTAAGCAAGTGAATGAGTTGGGCTACCTCAACAACAAACCACTTGTGTATAAAAACGAGCCTGCTCGTCATAAGCTTCTTGACCTCCTTGGCGACTTGTCTTTGATTGGACGCCCACTCAAAGGCCGCATTGTAGCAACAAAGCCAGGTCACACCATCAACACAACATTGGCTAAAAAAATTCGTCAAGAACTTCGTTATCAAAATGTGCAAGCACCCAGCTACGACCCAAACAAAGAACCAGTGTTCGACATCAACGATATTCGCAGAATGTTGCCACACCGCTTCCCAATGCAGTTGGTCGACAAGGTGATTGAAATGGGCAAGAGCCACATCGTAGGTGTAAAAAACATCACCTCTAATGAGCCATTCTTCCAGGGCCACTTCCCACAAGAGCCTGTCATGCCAGTCGTTCTTCAAGTTGAAGCAATGGCACAAGTGGGCGGTCTGCTCGTGCTTTCTAAAGTGGAAGACCCAGAACGTTACTCCACATATTTCATGAAAATTGACAATGTGAAGTTCCGTCAAAAGGTTGTACCTGGCGACACACTCGTGTTCCACCTCTCCTTCATCACACCAATCAGAAGAGGCTGTGCAGTAATGAAAGGCTACGCTTTCGTTGGCGAGAAAATTGTTTCCGAAGCTGAATTTATGGCTCAAGTAATTAAGAACAAATAAGAATACAATATTGAAAAATGGAAAAATATCCTTTTACCGTAATTGACCCAAGTGCAAAGATTGGAGAAAATGTAAAAATTGGTCCTTTCGTTACCATCGACGGCAATGTTGAAATCGGCGAAGGTACCATCATCGACAGCAATGTAACTATCCATTCTGGAGCAAGAATCGGTAAAAACTGCCACATTCACTCTGGCGCAGTGATTAGCGATATCCCTCAGGATCTCAAATTCAAAGGAGAAGACACTTTGGCAATTATCGGCGACAACACACACATACGCGAATTTGTCACCATCCACCGCGGTACAGCCTCTAAAGGTAAAACAGTGGTAGGCAACAACTGCTTGATTATGGCTTACTGCCATGTGGCACACGACTGTGTGCTCCACGATCGCATCATCATGTCAAACGCTGTGCAACTTGCAGGAGAAGTGGTTGTAGATGACTGGGCTATTATCGGTGGCGGCACACTCGTGCATCAATTCACCCACATTGGCCCTCATGTAATGATTCAAGGCGGTTCTCAAGTCAATAAAGACATTCCTCCTTTTGTCATGATTGGACGTCAGCCAATCTCATACATGGGTATCAATTCTGTAGGTCTCAATCGTCGTGGTTTCACTCCCGAACAAATCGAGACAATCAACACAGTGTATCGTGCGATGTATCTTTCCGACCTCAATTTCCGTGACGCCATCGCAAAAATTGAAGCAGAAATCCCAGCATCGGCCGAACGCGACCTTATTGTCGACTTTGTCAAGAACTCTCCACGCGGCGTAGTTCGCAAGATATAATTTATCGACACATTATTTATTATATATTTATAATTTCTCACGTCAATAAATTTTAGAAACCATGCAAAGAATAGGATTAATATTAGCTATATTAACATGTGTTCTTACAAGTTGTG
>JAKSMA010000170.1 GCA_024400895.1 Muribaculaceae bacterium
GGGCGCAAGCTGCGTGTGCAATATTTGTTGAACAATTTTGCGATTTTTGATGGCGTGGCGGGGTGTTTTAGTGTGGCTTTTTGGGGGTGGGTTATCCGAGTTTTTTGTGGCGATTCAAAAAAAAAATTTCTTTGTAGTGTATGATATTGAAAATGAGCGAGTTCTTGGGATTGAAAAAAGTAGTAAAAAATTTGGAGGTTATTAGAGTTTAAAATTACTTTTGCATTGGGAAAGTTGCTTTTCTCGCAAAAAAGTTGCTTTTTTTTTTTTTTTTTTGCATAAATTTGCGTACGGCAAAGCCTGATGCAGAGCCACTTGTAGAAGATTTTAATACAAAACAGATAATAAGATAAATTGAACTTTCTGGATTAATTTTACGGATATGAAAAAGTTATTGTTTCTCGTATTGGCTATCGCTACAGTGTCGATATGCTATGCACAGCGGGAGGTCTTTCCTGTCAGCTGGGACAGCGTGACCGTAATTGTAAACCACAATCCCGACTCGGTGGCGTCGCTCGTGAAGCGTATGTCGGCAACAACGTTGGATACTTCGCTTACCTACGAAGAGCGCCGTTTGGCTTTCTATGGGCAGTCGTTGTTGACAAAAGACGAGGAAGATATTCATAGTTCTGATTTATCAAAACTATTTAAAGCGGCAAAGTATGAAGAGTCGCTCTCAAAGGCTGAAGAAATGTTGGCGATTAATCCTCTGTGTCTGGAAGCACTGGTGTCTGCAGAACACAGTGTCCTAAAAATGGTGAAGGCTGGCAGCAATAAATGGAAAATGGATGATGCCGCGGTTTATTATTACCGTGCTATGCGCGTATAGAACGCGATTGCCACTACTGGCGATGGGAGTGCCGAGCATCCTTTTTATGTCACAAAGGTGGCCGACGAATATAACTTCATGCGTCACTATTTGGATTTATGGGCGTATGCGAGTCAGACTCTTGTTGGGATGTGCGACAAATTTACGCTCAAAGAGGGTAGCCAGTACTATGATGCTTCCACTATTTATTTTGAAGCTTCGCGGCCAATCCAAAAATTGCAGGCAATTTTTGGAATGTGAAGAACAATTCGGTTGGAGTTGTTAAGTGATTTTTTTTGCAATAAATAAGAAATAATAAAAGATATGAAGCACTTTAGCAAACTGTTTTTCGTGATGGCGATAGCCATGGGCTTTATGTGTGCACAGCAGGCTGTGGCACAGATAAAGGTGAATCAAAAATTTGGTAAACCTACAGAAGAGGAGATGGCGATGACCACCTATGCAGCCGACACCAGCGCCGCTGCTGTGGTGCTTTATGCTTCCAGAACGGTGCGATACGAATTTGCGCAAACCGATTTCAAAACCATTACCGATGTGAAGTGCCGAATCAAGGTGCTGAAAGAGGAAGGTAAGGAGTGGGCTAATGGTAGCGTGGTGTTTGACTACAATAACGGTAAGTATGGCAGTTGCGAAATGCTTAGCCAGCTGAAAGCCTATTCCTACAATATGGAAAATGGCAAGGTGGTGAAGACGAAGATGGAGAGCAGTATGTTGAGCAACGAAGACCTCACCAAGCGTAAGCGTGTCACCAAGTTTACAGTGCCAAAGGTGACTGTAGGCTCTGTGATTGAATATGAATACTCTATCAGCAGCGATTTCTATTACACGATTGACGATTGGAATGCACAGCGAAGCATTCCTGTGCTTTACACAAGCTATGAATTGACTATTCCTGAATATTTCAATTTTAATGTAAATGAAACTGGCTTCCATCGTTTGGAGCATGGACGCAAAAGTGTGAACACCACTTTCTCGCTCAAGGGTGGCTATTCGGCATCATGCAGCTGTGAAGAGTACACTTTCGTGGGACGCGACTTGCCTGCGCTGAAGAAGGAGAACTTTGTGTATAATCCGCTCGTGTATGGTCAGAAGGTGACTGCCGAGCTGATGAGCATTCAGTTTCCGGGCGAGCCTTTCCACAGCTATACCACCACATGGAAGAGTGTGGACGAGCGCCTGATGGATGCCGATGGATTTGGCGACCTTCTGAAAAAGCATGTGCTTAAAGATGAGATGGCTGCTGCGGGCGTGGCTTCGCTGCCTTCGGTCGAGGAAAAAGTGAAGGCTGTGGTGAAGCTGGTGAGCGATAAAGTGCGTTGGAACGAAAAGGTGGGGCTTACTGGTGTGTCGGCATCGAAGGCTCTGAAGGAGGGCTCTGCCAACAATGCTACTATCAATTTCATGCTCATCAATATGCTTAATGATGCGGGCATTGAAGCCTTTCCAGTGGTGCTTCGCACTCGCGATGAGGGCTTTCTGCCTGTGACCAACCCCACCATTGATGCCCTCACCACCGTGATTGTGGGCTACAGCGATGGTGAGAAGAACCACTATCTGGATGCCTCGATGTTGCAAGATGGCTATATTGACGTGCTGCCGGGCATTATGCTGGTTGACCGTGCCCACGAGGTGCGGAAGGATGGCTTGGGCGACTGGCTGAACCTGCAGGATGCGTCGGTGGCAAAATGCACGCAGTCGGTGCTGGCAACATTGGATGCCTCTGGCGTGCTTTCGGGTACAAGCAGTTCAAGAGCCACCGGTATTGATGCCGCACAATTTCGCAAGAGTTTCCGTATGGCTTCCGACAGCACCACTTATGTGAGCGAGAAGGCGAATCGTCACAATATCGAAATCAGTGAATGTAACATGGGCAACGCTCGTGGCTTCTTGCCTGTGGTCACCGAAACGTTTACATTCACTAAGCAGTGCAACAGTGTGGGAGATCTCATCTACCTTAACCCGCTCGTTTTCCCGCTTTTGGATGAGAATCCATTTGTGGCAGAAGAGCGAAAGGTGCCTATCGATTTCCCAACTTTTGAAACTCAGGCGCTCGTCGCCAATATCACACTGCCCGAGGGCTATGCTGTGGAAGCATTGCCTGACCCAATCAATATGATGTCGACCGACAAGAGTATCAAGTTCTCTATGCAGATGGGAATTACTGAAAATCAGTTGGCTGTGCGATGCACCTATTCGTTGAGCAAACTCTTTTTCACTGTCGAGGAGTATCTCGATGTGAAGGCCATGTTTAGCGAAATAGCAAAACAGTGCAACAATATGGTGGTGATTAAAAAAGCGGAACAATGATGAACCGATATATCTTCATTACAGCCATCTTTGCCTTGGCAATGCTTGCCGAGGAGGCTTTCGCTCAGACCGATGCCGACGCGAGGGTGGTGGAGCAGACCACGCAGGTGGTGTGCAAAAACAAGAATAATGCCACCGAGAAGCACAAGGTGGTGTATGAAATTCTGAACCAGAAAGGTAAGGAATTTGCCGATGTGAGCATCATGTGCGACAAGTATAACTCGCTTTCTTCGTTCTTGGGCATCGTGACCGATGCCTCGGGCAAGGAAATCAAGAAAATAAAGAAGGGCGATTTGAATCGCACCGAATATTCTTCGGAAGCATTTGCCACCGACGATTATCTTCTCTACTACGAATACACGCCGCCCACTTATCCCATCACGGTGACCTATGAATGGACCGAGGAAATGAAGGGCGGTTTGCTCGGATTTCCTGCGTTTGTGCCGCAGATGGGCACTCGTCTGGGAGTGGTGCATTCTAAGTATGAACTCACTGCTCCTGCCGATATGGGCATCAGATACAAGGCTGTGAACATGCCTTCGAAGGTGGAGGAAAAGAAAAACGCCGATGGCACCGTCACCTTCGTGGCGGAAGTGAATCAACTCGCTCCAGTGCCTGATGAAGACTACCATGTGCCGGCATTGGAGATGTTGCCCGCTGTGTATTTCGCACCGAGCAATTTCAATTATTTGGGCACGAGTGGCAATAGTAGCACTTGGGAGGATTTGGGCAAGTGGCAGTATGGCTTGCTGGACGGACGCGACGAGATCACTGATGAGTTTAAAGCCTCGCTCCATGCCATGACCGACACTTGCACCTCGGTGCGGTCGAAGATTGCGGTAGTGTATCAGCTGATGGAGAAAACCACTCGCTACGTGAGCATCCAGTTGGGCATCGGCGGTCTGCAACCATTTCCCGCCAAAGAAGTGTGTCGCACAGGTTTTGGCGATTGTAAAGGCCTTACCAACTATATGCGTGCCATGCTCAAGGAGCTGGGTATCCACAGTGTGTATTGTACCATCAATTCGGGCAAAAGACGTAATTTTTATCCCGATTTCGCCAGCTCGGGCATGTCAAACCATGTGGTGCTCTGTGTGCCAGAAGCAAGTGGCGACTCGCTATGGATAGAATGTACCAACGCCACGCTGCCATTAGGCTATGTGCACAGCGACATCGCAGGGCACAATGCCATGGCTGTGGATGAACAAGGCGGACATCTGGTACGTTTGCCCGAATATGCCGACACACTCCACTTGCAAATGACAAAAGTGGATGTGAACCTCGCTGCTGATGGCTCGGCACAACTTCGTGTGCAGCAGCGCTCTGAGTTTGGCCAATACGAAGACTTGATTCCGCTGCGTTACGCCGACGATAAAAAGCGCAAAGAATGGGTGTTGAAGAACTTGACGGTGCCCCAAGCCACCGTTAGCACGATTTCTGTGGACGAGCATCGCGAGCCTTATGGTGTGCCTTGCATGAATGTGACGGCGGAAATCGATAGCCGTAAATATGCCAATATCACAGGCGCACGCATGTTCGTGCCCGTGAATCCCACGCATCGCACCTATTCATCAGTACCCAACCATCCCAATCGCAAGGGCAAGGTGTATGTGGGCACAGGCTATCGTGATATCGATGTGGTCACCATCCACATTCCCGATGGCTTCACGCTTGAGGCTCTTCCTGCACCGGTGCAACTGAAAGAGGCATTCGGCGAGTTTGAGATAAAAGCTGAAAAAATCAACGACCAAACTGTGGCTGTCAACACCTCACTCACTATGCATCGTGGCACATATCCCGTAGAAGCGTTTAAAGCCCTCTACGAATTTAAAAAGAAGGTGCTGCAACAATACCACCAGCAGTTGGTGCTTAAAAAATAAGCATTACTTTTGCATTGGGAAAGTTGCTATTCTCGCAAAAAAGTTGCATTTTTTTTGCGTAAATTTGCGTACGGCAAAGCATAGCGCCAAGCCACTTGTAGAAGATTTTAATACAAAACAGATAATGATAAAATAAGATAAGATAAGATATGAAGCACAACTGCATTACAGACATCCGCACCAGCAAATGGTCCACTCCACCAGGTTATATCAACCACGGGGTGCTGGATAAAATTCATAATGATTACGGCTATTGGCATGATGGTGGGTATTGGATTACAATTTATAACCCCAAAAATAAAAGAAGAAAATGAGAGAAAAAGAAATGAAAACAA
>JAKSMA010000171.1 GCA_024400895.1 Muribaculaceae bacterium
TAATATGGTTTTAGATTCTAATAATTGTTGCTAAGTTTTTTTAGTAAACCAATGAAAATGCGTGGTTCCGTGAGGCCCCACGCATTTTTTCTCCCCCACCCTATGCAGTCTTTCCCTTTTTTGCGTTATCTATAATAAAGACAGCGCTCACACAGATGGAAATCACAAAACTCATAGAAACAAGCAAACAAGGCGACGAGAAGGCCCTCTCCGCCCGGTATGGAGTGTATGTGGGCAGAGTGACGGATGTATGCCATCGAATTGTTGGTAATAGAATGGTTGCAGAAGAAATTGCTAACGACGCACTGCTTGTGGCGTTCAATTCTCTCAACTCGCTTCGCACGCCACAACATTTCGGCAAATGGGTTTGCGTGATTGCAAAAAACATGGCGTTGCGAGAAATAAATCACCAAAAAAAGGAAAAAGTTATTTCGCTTGAAGAAATCAATGAAATTATTGACACCAAGGAAGATGAAATCTCTGAAATCCAAATTTCGGA
Organism: Muribaculaceae bacterium; assembly: GCA_024400895.1. Taxonomy (GTDB): domain Bacteria; phylum Bacteroidota; class Bacteroidia; order Bacteroidales; family Muribaculaceae; genus Sodaliphilus. The sequence goes on from JAKSMA010000171.1 coordinate 500, forward strand.
GGAAGATATAGAGCGCGCCATCGCTGCCTTACCCAATGGCTATGGGAAGGTGTTCCGGCTATCGGTCATCGACGGCTTATCGCATAAGGACATCAGTAAAATTCTGGGCATTGCGCCACATTCCTCATCTTCGCAATTGGCGAGGGGACGGAAATTGTTACGCGATTCGCTATCAAAACTTCTGATTGCCCTAATCTCTGCCACAATCACATTGGTATGGTATCTGATGAGCAACGATAAAGAAAGCACATACAAGCCCGACATTGCATCTTCAAGAAATACAGAAAAAAGCTCAATGCCAAAGCAAGAAAAAGGCACACACATCGCGCCTACAGCCCCCTTCAAGCGCCATAGCATAACACCACCTGCAAATGCTCACCCAACAACAACCGACAGTGTGCAACACAATACTGCGGCGCCCATATCAAATGATTCTATAGGTACTATCGAGCAGCATGATTCTACAAAATGGAATATACCAATGTGGGAGTATTCGCTACCAGAAACAGAACATTTAGCACAAACCTACACACCACATAATGCCACACATAATCGCTCATGGGCAAAGAATATTCGTTTTAGTTTTGTGGGTTCGCCTATTCCTGGCGCTAACCAAACCAACGACTTCGTATCGCTAACGGACTATGCCAAAGGCGGAAGAATGGCTAAAATACATAACTGGAATGAATATGAAAAATATCTAAAAGACAACGCACAATGGATGGACACTGCAGACGTGGCTAACATACGCAACATGATTCAACATTCGCCAAGCCCCACAGTTCCCATTACAGAAACAAAACATCATTTTCAACCACGCACCTACCAAGTGGTGTTGAGTTACCCAATAGGAGGACGATGGAACCTGATGGGTGGGGTTAGCTATACTCGCATGAAATCAGTATTTGAGAGCGGTGACGGAAATTCATCAATCATCAAGACGCAAAAATTATATTATATCGGAGTTCCCATAGGCATTTCATATCGGTTAGCTGGCAATGATCGTTGGCAACTTTACACTTCTGCCTCTTTAGGTATCGATATCCCTGTCAAAGGAAGCTTAAGTACGAAATACCTCTACACTGGCCCTTTCGACCACACCGAACCCGACTCACTAATGATGCCCACAACCCACTCATCTATTAAAGCACCATGGCAAATAAATGTGGGTATTGGCATTGGTGTACAATACCGTATAGCGCCAAAAATCACGCTCTATTTTGAGCCAAGTTTACGCTACTACATTCCCACTGGCACACCTATCGAAACTTATCGCACCGAACATCCTATCACCATTGCTTTGCCCGCAGGATTGCGCTTCACGTGGTAACGATATGCAGTCTTTTCATATTTCACTGTATCATCATTACAGAGAAACGCGTGACAAAATATGCAAAGCGCAAAAAAATATAATCACATCAACGAAATCGACACCATAAGGGGAGTATTCATACTGCTAATGGTAGCATTCCACCTGGTGTACATCGAACAGCAGTACCCCTACTGTAAGCAAATAGTGTATGCATTTCACATGCCTTCTTTTTTACTTATTTCGGGATACTTGATGAGTATTCACAAAGGAATTCGCCACTTCACACGCACCATCTTACTCTACGCGCTCCCCTACTTCCTTATCGAGAGCGCCTACATAGCGGCTGCCTCGCTAGTGCCAATCCACGAACATATCAAAGTGTTAACTATTGAAGTGTTCACTAAAACACTATTCACACACCCCATCGGCCCCTATTGGTATCTGCTGTCGCTCATCATATTTGGTACAACCTACTTCTGCATATTTAGTATCAATCGACTCTCAACACTTTCCAGAATCATTCTCTGTGGCATCATCATCCACATCATTTCAAAACACATCACCTCTTGTTCACTGCATAATGGTTTGTTTTTCTTCTGTGGAGTGATATTACGTCAAACCAAAATTCCATTTCAACATTTTTTCCAACCGTCAATCCTCTCACCTTTAGCATTGCTTTTGATAGCAACTAATCAGCCGAACCTCCGCTATGGCACCATTGCCCAGCTTCTCATCGCATATTTGAGCATAAGCACAACGTTACTACTAATAAAAACTTGTAGACCGCCCCTAAACCGAAAAATTAATTTTATAGGGCGTAACACACTCCCAATTTTCCTGTTCTCTCCCATTTTCACTTTCGCATGCAAAGCTTTCACTTCGTATTTTTTGTTTGACCCAACAGGAATACTTTACCTTGCCCTATCTCTCACTTTATGCACTGCTGGCAGTCTGTTCATAGCACACATCCTCGATACCACACACTTATCCGTCATTTTCTTTGCAAATCCATTTTTCAAACCCTCCCGAAAACAAGACAATTAACCAAGAGCCTAAAATAAATACGCGAAGCCCAAATAAGACTTCGCGTATGCTATGTGAGAGTTTTAAAAAACTTAATATATCGATTAGAATGGAGAAACTTCGGTTTCGGTGAATGATTGGAAAAGGGCGTTGGCCAAACTGCTGGCACCGATACGGAAGTATTGGTTGTTGAGCCATTTTTCGCCGAGCACTTCTTTCACCACGGTGTAGTATTTCACAGCGTCGGCAGTGGTGCGGATGCCACCATGCTTTTCGTAATATTCCTTGATGCATTGGCACATCACGTAAGCAGCCTCGAGCGAAGCACCTTCGTAGATTTTACCAGTAGAGGTCTTGATGAAGTCAGCGCCACTGTACATAGAGAGAATTGATGCACGCTTGATGTTTTCGGCAGTCTTCAAGCAACCGGTTTCGAGAATCACCTTCAAGTGGTGGTCACCCATTGCGTCTTTGATTTCAGCGATTTCATCGCACAATTCTTCGTATGCGCCATCGAGGAAGTAACCCATATTGATAACGATGTCTACTTCGTCGGCACCGTCTTCAATGGCGAGAGCTGTCTCTGCCACCTTGGTTTCGATGTGCGCTTGTGAAGCTGGGAAAGCAGCGCTACAAACGGCAATGTTCACATCGCTCACTTCAAGAGCACCGCGCACCACTTCTGCGAAGTTGCTGTACACACAGATAGCAGCCACATTCTTGTATTGAGGATAAGTGGTCCAGTAGTCGTTCACCTTCTTGGTGAGAGCAGCCACGCTGCGTTCGCTGTCGGTGGTGCTGAGGGTGGTGAGGTCTACACAGTTGAGAAGGAATTCATACACTTCCTTGTTGTCGTTTTCAGCCATGTGCTCGCTGACGATTTTTTCAACTGCAGCAGCCACAACTTCGTCGTTGGTTTCAACTTTGCTATCGAGGAAGGCTTGTTCATACTTTGTAGGCGCTTCCTGAGCGTTTAATTTTTCTTGTTCCATTGTGTATTTAAATTATAGTTATTTCGTTAATTTTTCGTTGTTGAGATGACGCTCGCTGTCGCGTTTTGTTTTCTTTTCGAAATTTCGCTCCAGAGAGGCCGTCAAATCCACTCCCGTCTGGTTGGCAAGGCAGAGCACCACCCAAAGCACATCAGCGAGCTCATCGCCCAAATCCTTGCCTCTGTCGGATTCTTTGAACGACTGGTCGCCATAAGTGCGGCTGATGATGCGTGCCACCTCCCCCACTTCCTCGGTGAGTTGGGCCATATTGGTAAGCGGACTAAAATAGCGCACACCATAGGTGCGAATCCATTCATCCACTTTTTTCTGAGCCTCTTCAATAGTCATAACTTTGCAAACTTACGAAAAAAAAACAGCATGCGCCAATTATTTGTTGCGAAATCATTCTTTGAGGAGGGAATCGATGATGATGGTGACGGGGCCGTCGTTCACAAGCGACACTTGCATATCGGCTCCGAAACGACCGCGTGCCACCGGCTTGCCCATCAAACGCTCAACTTCAGCGCAATAGGCCTCGTAGAGAGGAACAGCAAGGTCGTGGCCAGCTGCATGGATATAACTCGGACGATTGCCCTTCTTAGTGGATGCATTGAGCGTGAACTGGCTCACAGAAAGCACTTCACCATCCACATCCATCACACTGCGGTTCATCACGCCATTATCGTCGTTGAAAATACGCATATTCACAGTCTTCTGGGCGAGCCATTGCATATCGGCCTCGGTGTCGCCTTCTCTCACGCCCACCAGTACCATCAAGCCAGCTCCTATTTTGCCTACCACTTCGCCATCAATGGCTACCGAAGCAGTGGTCACTCTCTGTATTACTAATCTCATTTATCGTCTGAATTATTATCTTTTTCGTTGATACTCAACGCATTGTGTACAATTTTAGCTTTAGCAGGTCCTATCACTTCTGTCAACTGCTCAAGCGAGGCTTCGCGGATTCGCTTCAAGCTCTTGAAGTGCTTGAGTAACAATTGTTTAGTCTTATCCCCCACCCCATTAATATCGTCGAGAACAGAATGAACTTGACCTTTACTTCTGCGATTGCGATGGTGTGTGATACCAAAGCGATGCGCTTCGTCGCGCAGTCGCTGTACCACCTTCAGAGTCTCGCTGTTTTTATCGATATAGAGCGGTAGAGAATCGCCAGGAAAATAGATTTCGTTGAGAGTCTTTGCAATACCTATCAGGGCAATTTTTCCACGCAGGCCTAATTCTTCAAGCACCTCCATACCCGCACTCAACTGGCCCTTACCACCATCGAGAACAACCAATTGAGGCAAATCCTCGCCTTCATTCATCAGACGAGAGTAACGACGCGTGAGCACCTCTTTCATAGAGGCGTAATCATCGGGGCCTTCCACAGTTTTAATGTTGAAGTGGCGATATTCCTTTTTCGATGGCTTGGCATTGCGAAAAACCACACAGGCAGCCACCGGACTGGTGCCAGAAATATTCGAGTTATCGAAGCATTCTATATGATGTGGCACTTGCGTGAGGC
>JAKSMA010000172.1 GCA_024400895.1 Muribaculaceae bacterium
TCATATCAGAAAGTTTCTGCTCCAAAGACAAGCGCGATTTTCACCCCTACCGTAATTAAAACGCTCAAAATTACCCACATATTAAAAAAAAAAAAAAAAATGCACACTTAAAATATGTAAAAATATGTCTTTATTTGTATAAATTTTTCTCTAAATCCCACGCTTGTAGTGGGTTAGAAAGTACTAAAAGAAAATGTTGAAAAATCAAGTCAATTCTTAAAATACCTGAAAATCAGCACAAATCAGGGAAAGTGTGCAAGTTTTTTTGCGATTGCTGCAAATGCGTCCTTTAGCTGATAAGCCCCCAATTGATGGTGTGGCTGAAGAGCATCTTCATGTGTGCATCGAGTTGTCGGCCTTCGGGAGATGAGAGGTTGGGATCGCTGTCGAGCACTTTGATGGCGTCTACACGTGCCTGCTCAATAATGGGACCGTCGGTCACAAGATTTGCCACCTTCAGATTGAAGGCAATGCCGCTTTGCTGTGTTCCTTCCATGTCGCCAGGACCACGCAGTTTCATATCCTCTTCTGCCACCACAAATCCATCGTTGGTGTTGGTCATCACTTCAAGGCGGTGACGCGTTTCTTTGGTGAGATTGTGTTTCGACATCAGGATGCAGAAACTCTGGTCGGCTCCACGCCCCACGCGACCGCGAAGCTGGTGAAGTTGCGACAGACCGAATCGCTCGGCGTTTTCGATAATCATCACGCTTGCATTTGGCACATTCACGCCCACTTCAATCACCGTGGTGGCCACGAGGATTTGTGCTTGATTGGAAGCGAAGAGTTGCATTTGGTAGTCTTTTTCGGCAGGGCGCATTTTTCCATGCACCATGCTCACGGTGTAGCTCGGGAATTTCTCCTTCACTATTTCAAATCCCTCTTCAAGTGCCCGTAAGTCGAGTTTCTCGTTCTCTTCAATGAGGGGATACACGATGTAGGCTTGTCGGCCTTTTGCCAATTCCTGCCCGATGAAGCGGTAGGTTTCTTCGTGTTGATTTTCGTATCGCAGATATGTGCCTACTGGTTTGCGGCCAGGAGGGAGCTCGTCGATAATCGACACATCGAGGTCGCCATACACGGTCATTGATAATGTGCGAGGAATAGGGGTGGCGGTCATCACGAGCACATGGGGCGGTGTGGTGTTCTTCTTCCACAGGCGGGCGCGCTGTGCCACACCAAAACGATGTTGCTCATCGATGATGGCGAGTCCGAGGTTTTTGTATTGCACCACATCCTCGAGCAAGGCATGGGTGCCTATCAGCAGCTGCAACGACCCGTCGAGCAGACCTGCGTGAATCTCTTCGCGTTGGCGTTTACGGGTTGAGCCGGTGAGCAAAGCCACCTTCACCCCGATTTTCTCTGCCATTTCGCTGATGGCCTCGTAGTGCTGAGTAGCCAAGATTTCGGTAGGCGCCATGATACATGCCTGGTAATTGTTGTCGAGGGCTATGAGTGCTGTGAAAAATGCCACAATCGTTTTGCCGCTACCCACATCTCCTTGCAACAGGCGGTTCATTTGGCGTCCACTGCCCATGTCGGCGCGGATTTCCTTGATAACGCGCTTCTGTGCACCTGTGAGTGGAAATTGCAGGTGATTGCTGTAGAAATTGTTGAAGTAGTCGCCCACGTGTGCAAACACATGTCCGGGCAATTTCTTCGTCAATCCCTTGATGTTTTTGAGAATATGGAGCTCGAGGAAAAAGAGTTCCTCGTATTTCATTCTATATTGAGCCCGTTGCAGACTGGCGATGCTTGTGGGCAGATGCAGATTGTGCACTGCTTCATAAATGGGCATCAGCCCTCTCTGGTGGAGCACGCTCAGTGGCAATGGGTCGTGGATGCTCCTCACGGCTTCGCTTTCAAGCAGGTTTTTCTCCAGTTTTTGGAAAAGGCGCGACGAGAATCCGCGGTTTCGCAGTTTTTCCGTAAGGTTATACACACCCACCATACCTGCCGGACCTTGGTTGGGCTGGTATACATCCACTTCGGGGTGCACGATATTGTAGGTGCGATTATATAGTGTAGGCTTTCCAAACACGATATATTCCACCCCGGTGTGATAGGTTTGCTGAATAGACTTTACTCTGTTGAACCACACACATTCCATCGTGCCAGTGCCATCGCTGAAAAGGCCGATAAGCCTACGGCGGGCACCTTCGCCTTGCGTGTTGAAACTCACGAAACGCCCCTTCAGCTGCACGCTGGGGATGTCGCCTCCTGTGAGGTCGCAAATGTGGTGTATGGTGCTACGATCGATGTAGCGGAATGGGAAATTGTAGAGCATGTCGTAGAAACTTCGGATGTCGAGTTCTTTGGCAAGGGTTTCCGCTCTTTTGGGTCCTACTCCGCTGAGGTATTTGATATCGTAACGAGTGAGCTTATTCATTGTTGTTGATGATGTGTTCTGCTATGGTGATGTCGATAGGGTGAGTAATCTTGATGTTGGTGGTTTCGCCTTCCACGAGCGTCACTTTTCCGCCGGCATGCTCATACACAGAGGCGTCGTCGGTGAAAAATGGCTCGAATGGTACATCGTAGGCGCGGAGTAGTTCCATCGCCTTAAATGTTTGTGGTGTTTGCACTGCACGAAGCGACGCCCTTTCAAGAGCCACCGACTGTCCGTCGGCACCGATTTGTCGTACAGAGTCGGTCACAGCCGTGGCAGGGATGGCAGCGCCGCACTGTTCAGCCGTTTTGTAGGTGTTCAGAATCAGTGAAGTGGAAACCAGCGGGCGCACACCGTCGTGCACAGCCACGATGTCGGCTTCGGTGAGTGTGAGCGAGAGCAACGCGTTCTTTACCGATTGGAAACGGCTGTCGCCACCCGATACTACGCTATGTGGTGCCGAGAATTCATATTGATGGCAGAGCTCACGCCAGTAATCTTGCTGCAGTTCGGGCAATACCACCACCACCTCTGTGTCGGGGCAGAGGAGAAAACGCTCAATGGTGTGCATGAGCACTGGGCGGCCGCACAGAGGCAAAAACTGTTTAGGAATGTTGCTGCCGAATCTTGTGCCGCTACCACCGGCCACAATTATTGCGTAGTGTTTCATCTAATCAAGTGTATTATATATATTGATGTGTAACGACAAAGTTAGGAAAAAACGGCGGTAATAAAAAATTAAATAGCAACTCTCTCGTCAAGAATTGCTATTTAAAGTCTTTATTAGGTATCTGTTAAAATTTTTAAGGTAAAAAGATTGTTTTAGGTTTTCTGATGCAAAGATAGATGTTCGGCCTTTGATTTCCAAATTTTAAAATATGTCCTATAGCATAATTATTCATAAATATGTTGTTCCTTATAGTGTGATGCTTGTTGCAAAGTGTTGTTTTTTAAAGGGATAGAAGGATTGTTTGGCGGGAGGTTAAAAAATGCAAAAACTCAAAAAAAGTGGTCAGATGTTGTAATCAGAAGTGGATTTTGTGTATTTTTGTGTTATGAATGAAAGAATGCAAGGAATAGTCACGGTGTTTGTTGATATCGACGACACGCTGTGGTGGTTTACTGAAAACTCGAAAGTGGCGCTACGCCATGTGTTTGATGCCTATGGGCTTGAGCGAATGTGCGCGTATGAGCGATTTCGTGATGTGTATTTGGAAAAGAACCACGAACTTTGGGACCAATATCACCATGGCCTCATTGAAAAGGATTTTCTTGTGAACGAACGTTTCCGCTACACGCTCTCGGCTTGCGGCTATGATGGCGATGTGGAGGAAATGTGCCAAAGGCTCAATGAAGAGTATTTGCGATTCTTGGCATTGCAGCCCACCACGCTACCAGGAGCGCGTGAATTGCTTGAATACCTTGTGGCTAAGGGCTATGATGTGAACACACTCAGCAACGGCTTCAAAGGCACTCAGCAGCAGAAATTGGCCTCTGGAGGTCTTGACGACTTGATTCATCACAATGTGCTCAGCGACGATTGCGGCATCACAAAACCACAGCGTGGCATCTTCGAATATGCGCTGGAGCAGTGTGGAGCTGAAGCGTCGACCTCGGTGATGATTGGCGACAATCCAGATGCCGACATCAAGGGAGCCCACGATGCCGGGTGGCACACTATCTATTTTAATGTCAAAGGGAAGGCGCCAATCGAAGGTACTGCCGATGCTGTGGTCGATTCGCTCAGCGAAATTAAGCGCATCTTATAGTGTGTGAATGAGGAATAATTCCCAAAAAAATCGTAATTTTGCAACTGTTATGACAGAAGAACAAAGATTACATTTAGAAGAAGAGACCGTGAAAATGCTGAAAACGGTGTTCGACCCTGAAATTCCGGTTGATGTCTACAGCCTCGGTCTTATCTATAAAATCGATATTGACGACGATGCCAATGTGGCTATCGATATGACGCTCACAGCCCCCAATTGCCCAATGGCAGACTTCCTTTTTGAGGATATCCGCCAAAAAGTGGAAAGCATTGATGGCGTGAAGAGTGTGAATGTGCAGCTGGTGTTTGAGCCCGAATGGGACCAAAGCATGATGAGTGAAGAAGCAAAGCTTGAATTAGGCATGCTCTAACTCTCCCCAAACACAATCTTCCCCCCCCAAAAAAAAATCAAACATCTATTCTCTAAATTCTGATTTCTAATTTCTGATTTCTAATTTCTAATTTCTAACATGATATATTTCCTCAGCGATTTGCACCTCGGTGCCAAGTATTTTGAGAATCCACGAGCTAAAGAACTTGCCGTGGTTAATTTTCTCGACAGCATTGCTGCCGATGCTGAGGCTGTGTATCTGCTGGGCGACATTCTCGACTACTGGTACGAATATAAGAATGTGGTGCCACGCGGCTATATCCGCTTTTTCGCCGCCATCGCCCGACTGACTGATGCCGGAGTGCCCGTGTATTGGATGACCGGCAATCACGATGTGTGGCTCTTCGACTACCTGCGCGACGAAATAGGCGTGACCGTGCTTAAAGGACATCAGCAAAAGGAAATAAAAGGCGCTCAGTTTCTGCTGAGCCATGGCGACGATGTGGGCTATCAAACGCCGCTCTACCGCTTCACCCGCTGGTGTTTCTACAACCCTGTGTGCCAGTGGCTGTATGCCAATATTCATCCACGCATCACCTATGTCATTGCACATGGGTGGTCGACCAGCAACCGTGTGAGCCGTAAAGAAACCGAAGTGCAAAAGGTAATAAGCCGATGCTACGAGAATCTGCTCCAGTTCACTAAGGAATATGCCGCAGAGCACCCCGAAGTGCAGCATTTCGTTACGGGGCATCTCCACTTGGCTAAACATGCCACCATCGATGACTCGGGGCGCACGCTGACTGTCCTCGGCGACTGGATTCGCCAAAACACCTACGC
>JAKSMA010000173.1 GCA_024400895.1 Muribaculaceae bacterium
TACTAATAAACTCTCTGCACCTAAAATGCAGGCTGCAAATTTACGAAAATATATTCTAAAATGAACAAAAATTGGGAATAAAATGCACAAAAAGTAACATATTCTATTTCAAAAGGTTTCAAATTGCACAATCATACTGTTGTTTGTGCACTTTTTTCATTTCAAAAAGAATATTCTGCATTTTCATAACTTATTTTTCATCCGAAATTCTTAATTTTGTGAGCAACTTAACTAATGACACAACAACATCTCTATTGAGATAACACTACACTACGAAAAATATGAAAACGAAATTACTGTTTCTATTTTTGTGCATCAGCCACTTTTGCGGCTCATGGGCTCAAGATTTCAACTTATCGTTCAACGTTGCCACTGCCAATCAAGCAACTATCGAATATGATGAAACATCGGGGGTATACACCATTACCACCACTGGCGGCGATCCGTATGTAAGCATTAAAGGCCTTGCAAGTGCACTGCCTGCCGATTTGTGTGTGCTGACCTTCGACTATCAATGCACACCAGAAACCACCGGCGACATCCAAATTTTCTTTGGACCAAATTATAGCGAAGCACGCTCATTGCGATGCGGCAACCTTGCCAACACTAGCGAATGGACCACTTTCAGCAAGGAAATGAAGAATCCGATTTCCAACTTCGGTTGGGGCGCCGCCAATAGCATTATGCGACTTGACTGGGGCAATCGTTCTGGCGTCACAATTAAGTTGAAGAATCTTCGATTCAGAGAAATGAACGATGAAGAAAAAGCCAACTACGACATCACAGGCAACAAGGAAGTGATGAAACAAGTGAAAGCCGCTAATCTGCAAAACTACCTCTACAACAATGCATACGCTTCAACCATCAATCACGTGAGCGTGAGTGCCGACAAAGTGACTATCAGCGGAAAATGCGTTGGCAGTGAAGAATTTGCCTTAGTTGAAGCAATGCCAAATATTGATATTACTGAATGCAAAAAGTTTGCTCACCGCACAAGCGTCAGCGATGGCGAGTTTACAGTCACGCTCGACCGATATGCGAAATACGACGGTTTCACTTACGACCGACTGTTCTCTAAATGGGCTATCGTTGGCAATGCAGGCGAAAAGGACACGCTGCTCAGCTACGCCCGCTATGCCGATGAAGTGAAGGCAATTTCATCGCCAGCCAAACTTGTTCCCGCCAACAAAAAGGGTGTGGGCGCAGGCCTTGGCAGCACATATATGCAAGACCTTGTGGACCTCGACGCGAAGAATATCACCTGCAATTGGGTTATCACCAACTTTATAGCGCAACACCCGATTTTCGGTAACAACATCCCCTACGAATATGGTGGCAAGCAATACTATATCAATGGTGGCGAAATTGCCACATGGGACAACTATCTGACATTTTATGAGCAACATGGCATTGCTGTCAGTGCCATTATTCTGATTCCTCTCGGTGCTGCCGACGGAAGCATGACTCCCCTATTTGTCCACCCCGACAACAACGGCGGATATTACAGTATGCCCAACATGACCACAATGGAAAGCACCAACGTCTACGCTGCCATACTCAACTATCTGGCAAGCAGATACAATGGCAGCGGGCACGGAAGAATCGAGCATTGGATTATGCACAACGAGGTGGATATGGGATCGACCTGGACCAACATGGGAAATCAACCAGAATTGGTATACATGGATGAATACATCAAGTCAATGCGCCTGTGCTACAACATTGTGCGCCAATACGACCAAAACGCATCAATCCTCGGCTCGTACACTCACAGTTGGACCTATGGAGCAAACGGATACTCCACAAGAAACATGCTTCGTCAAACCGTTCGCTATAGCGAGGTGGAAGGCGACTTCTGGTGGGGCGTGGCACACCACCCATATCCACAAAATCTCACGAAGCCCGATTTCTGGAAAAACGACATGCAATCTACCTACAACCAAAACACTTCATACGTGACTTTCAAAAACCTTGAAGTGATCAGCGATTGGATACTTGCCGACGAAAACAAATATCAAGGCTCCGTTAAGCGCAACCTGTTCCTCTCTGAAAACGGCACAAACTCACCTTCATATAGTGAAAACGACCTCGCGCACCAAGCAGCTGGTGGTTGCTGGGCATGGAAAAAGGCAAATGCACTCGATGGAATCGATGCCTTTATGTGGCACAACTGGATGGACAACCGTGTGGAAGACGGACTGCGCATCGGTCTGCACTTCTTCCCCGACGATGCCGACAACCCTGGCGGCAAGAAGCCTGTTTGGTACATTTGGCAAGCAGCCGGCACCGAAAAGGAAAACGAGGTGATGGACCCCTACAAAAGCATTCTTGAAATTGAAGACTGGCGTGATATCTTCATGCTTGCTGAAGGCGAAGGCCGAGTGTTTTCGTCCAACAAAGTATATATCGTTGAGGCAGAAGATTACGACGAAGGCGGTCTCGGCGTGGGCTATAGCGCTCGCCAAGGCACATTGCCATGCGAATACCGCCCTGATAGCGAGCAGGTGATGATTGGCCCCGGCACCAGTTACAGTGGTGGCCTCGGACTTTTTGAGATGGGCGACTACTGGCTCACCTACACTCTCAACAAATGGCAAGACGAAGCCAATAAAATCATCACACGCGAAATGGCTGAAGAAAACTGGGGTTGCTGGTTCAATTATTCATTTGAGGCAGCCACTCCACTTGAAGTCAACATATATGTGCATCATGGCGCTATATGGAGTGAATGGGGTGTGGCTGCAGGACAAGGCTATGCTCCCGGTGCCGACAGCTACATCATTGCAGGCGAGCCGAATCTCAACTGGGCGAAGCAATATGCCGGTGCGATGGTGCTTTCCATCGATGGCGAAAACATTCCAACCACACAAGTGGCGCGCCCAATTGCACCCGAAATATATCAGGCAAGAGGCACAAACTTTAACAAGGTGCTCACAAAACCCGAAAACTGGACCAGCACACTCAGTAATGGAGCATTGCAAACCGACACGCTCTGGCTCTGGCCTGTGGCTGGCGGCAACAATACTGGTAGCGCATACTACAATGTAGACCCTGATTACAAGAACATTCACATCGAAAAAGGCAAGCATGTAATGCGTGTGCGTTCGCTTTGCGGCCCTTGGAATTTCGACTGCCTGAAAATTGAATGCTATGAGCCATCTGGCATCAATGTGGTCCCCACAACTGTTACCACCCCACTCAATGTGAAGCAAATGGGTAGCACACTCATTATTGACAGCCAACAACCTGTATGCATCTACGGAATTGATGGACGATGCCACGCCACAGTTGGTGAAGGCATTAATCATGTAGAATTACCAAACGGAATCTACATCTTGCGCTCTCCCACACAGGTGGCGAAAGTAGCCATCCGTCGATAGTTTCACCATCCCAAATAAGCAGGGCAACCGCATCAAAATAGAATAAACCACAAGTCGTCGGAGGAGACAGGTTGTGGTTAACTCCATGCAAGCGATAGAGCTCCAACGGAGCGAAATCGCGCAGCTTGGAGCCACAGTCCCCCTTTGATGAGCCTCGTAGAGAGTCGGTCGTGCCACCAAACCTCGCAGAATATTAAATCGGATATAATCAGCGTTTTTAGTCACAGTGCTTTATACGTGTTGCTGCAGAGCAAAACCGGCTCCGCACCGTCACGTTCAACCGATGTAGTGAGCAGGCGTTCCATGTTATCATAAGTATAAAGAAATTTCACCACACATGTCATCAAAATAAACTATTTCTAATATAATCATGTCATCAGAACTTTTCAAGAACATTTTGATAACAAATTGCATTTTTTATCAGTCAGAATTACTATAACCAGCTATGAAATAGTAAGAAGACAAGTCATAATCATAAAGGTTTTCTATTTTGGGAGAAAAGTCTCCTTGTTGTAAAGACTTTATATTAAATTTAATCCGTCTATAATCATTTTTATCAATAATAAAAATGCTGTTACCAACTAAAACAATGTCTTTGACAAGGCCTGTGTAAACATACATGCAAGATAATGTCTTTAAAACAAGACCCTGGCATAGGATGTTTTTTTTCAAATCTTTCACGATAGTTGTTACCTGATAGTAATCGGTTGTTAACTCACAGTGTAGCTCTAATGTTAATCCAACCTCGCGAAAAGTTCTTCTTTTGAGTAGCCATTTGTTTTGGTAATTGTTTTTCTCAAATTCATCTACAATATCTAACATCTCTGTAACAGGAACATTCTGAATTTCAGAAAATTTGTACATTCCACGTCTAATAATGTCTAAATAATATGTAAAATCCATATTATGTTTAGCTTTTTGATAGTCTTCTAAATTAAACGGGAAATAAACACAAAGAAGATTATCTACTTTATCGTGCAACTTCATAACCCCTTCAGGCAAGAGGGTTATATATAAACCTTTGCAATCACCAGTTTCTATTTTATGACGTCGAATTGCCTTGGTTATGTAATGACTGATGAAGTCCACGTGACATTGGAAATCGTACCTCAATTCATTATCGAGTGCACTAAATGAATCGTAGTCTAATAAAAGTTCAAAATAATACAACTTCATAATTATGGTCTTTTATGTTTCTTCTGATCTAATTCATTTCTATGCTTGTCTGCATTCCTTTTCTCTGCGTCTAAAGCTTTATTGCGTGCGCCTTTTCCTGCAGGTATATTCTGAATAATACGGGAATCATATTTGCCATTGTCGAACTTAAAACACTTACATTAGGCGTCATATGTTCCATTAAGCTGAGCCTCTGCGCCAACTATTGAACACATCATTATCAAAACAACGATAATTCTTTCAAAACAAATCATAATTAAAAATATATTTGGATACCTTTACCCTAAAATACGCAACATTTTTGTCGAGAAATTATATAATATCCTAGGCATCAAAAATTTTGCAGAATCAAGGATAAAAGTAAAATCATGCTGTAAGGGGAATAAATTGAGCAACCTCGTTGGCACAGTATCTCCTGAAAAAACAAATCGCTACACCCCACACAATCATGAATAGGATGAAGCTTAGCATAATGTTTGTTGGTCGCTGGCGTTCATTCACTACTACTGTCTCTGTTTTTGTTACTATATCACCAAGTCTTTTCCCTAAATACATAAACAGAAGTAACTCTATAGGCCAAATAAGTAAAAACAAATTACGCCCTAATGCTCTGACGGGACGCATGGCAGTATCACTATGAACAGTTGAGATTCCTATGATTGCCTGTCCAACACTTTGTCCCGTTAGATTGTCTTTAGCTGGAGTTACTTCCTTTTTTTTGCCGAATATGCCTAAGAAACCTTTTCGTTTT
>JAKSMA010000174.1 GCA_024400895.1 Muribaculaceae bacterium
GAATAGAATAGAATAGAATAGAATAGAATAGAATAGAATAGAATAGAATAGAATAAATCGGGTGCCGCAGTTGCCGCACCCGATTCTTTTTTGTTTTTTGGTTTTGCTATTTCAGATTGAGGCCGATTAATTCCTCTAGACCTACAAATGAATAACCTTTCTTTTGAAGCGTGGTGATAATCTTGTCGAGCCACAGATAAAACTTGTCGGTGCGAGCGGGATCTGTGCCCAAGTGAATCATCAGGAAATGTCCATTTAAGGTGTGCTGCTTTTCCCATTTCATCATATTATCGTAGAGCCACTTACTTGAACGATACTTTTCAGCTTCAAGCGGCATGCCCGGCCAGGTGTAATCGTCGTTTGAGCCAGTGCCAGGTGTGAAATTGACAATCTGTAACCCCAATTCATGTGCCCATGACGAAATAGTGGAATTGTAATATTCGTAAGGCGGGATGAAATATGGAGCGGATTCTTTTGTGATTCCATACTTTGCCATCACTTCGTAACTTTTAAGCATATCGGCAGTGAACTCCTCCTTGGTTACCAACAAAGAATCGCGGTTTTCCCAAGGCGCATAAAGCAAATGTCCATAGCTATGACTCCCGATGTAATGTCCGTCGGCCTGAATACGCTTCACAACATCTGAAAATGATTCAAAGAAATTACCTGTAAAGAAAAACGCACCTTTCACATTTCGCTTTTTCAAAGTTGAAATGATATGATTCGCACCATCAGTTTTGTCGTGTGAGGTGAAAACCAAACAGATTTTCTTTTGTGCAGGATCGGCCTGCTTGATTCCTCCTTGGTCGTAAATATTCTTATCGACCATGGGAGCCTCAGCCTGTGCCCTACCTTCCTTCTGATAAAACGATAGCGGGAAAGTGAGAGATGCAGTTCCGTCCATGGTTGGCTCATTGGTGGAATAGTCGTGAGTGTTGTCGTGATACACCACATCGCCAGGCTGGAACTGTAAATAGGCATTAGCTGTAACGTGAGGCATGTCGTCGGTGATGTTTACACCTTTCAGGCTATTGAAGATAGAACTATAGACAGGGCCATCTATCAAGCCTCCCACTGGGTGACCAATATTCTGGAAAACCCAGTTGCTATGCGTGGCATGAGGATAAGTGCCCCCTTTCGGCAATTCCACAATCATACTCGTGCCCCACGGATTGCACCCAAAAAGCCAGTCGCGAAGGGCACCCTCCATTTCCTCAAAAGAGTCGTCGCCAGATAGTGTGCGATAAAGGATACACTGGGTGAGCATGGCGGTAGTAAGATTATTGGAGCACCAAATACCTGGAATTCCCCACAAAAACGGATGTGACTGCCCTCGCTCATAAGTGCGAGCAATTCCAGCACGCATATTGCGCAAAAATTCAGCCTTCAAGCGAGCATCGGTGGTAGTGGCCGCTATCTGGTAATGGCCCATATTCATAAATGGATACCACTGATAATGACGTGCACTGTCGGCACCCATCCAGGGTGTGACAGGCTCACGGCGACCATACTCAACAGCCTTTGTAAGATAATCGCTATTGCCCGTCATACGGAAAAGTTCAACCGAGCCCAATTCCATATCATCGACCCAGTTGTCCTCTTCATATATATAAGGAGAAACCACGGACACAGTTTGAGTGTTGCCCGGCTTATCGATACCGACTTGAAGTGCATCGGCGGCTTTAGATGAAATTTTCTGAGAGAATTGAGGATAAAACGGTTTCAGCACCTCTGCCCCCAAAGCGAAATCGCTTGCAAACTTGCCAGCCGTACTCGCTGCACCCATGGTGGCATTCATATATTTGCCACGCTGCTGTGGCTTACCGTTAACGAAATAAACAGGACGGCCATTGTTAGGTCCACGACCATAATCCGCAGAATCGGTCTGCGGCAATTTCTGCCCGATGTGGTCGCGGTCGTCGGCAATCTGATTGTAGAGTTCTCCTTTCTCGGGATTCATCCTATCCAACCAATCCAATCCCCAGTAAATTTCATCAATAATATCGGGGATACCGTTGGCACCAGGCAATCCATTTGCCTGATAATAATCAGTGAACACTTCGGGATTGTGCTTATAGGCGAACAGCATTTGATAAATGGCATTGGCAGATGTGGAAGTATACTGCAGCAGGTCGGCAGCATCATGCCATCCGCCTCGCACATCTATGTGCTGTCCCTCTTTGGTGTCGTGATAACGAATAAACGCATCCTTCTGATGACAACTATCAGCGATGAACGGATTAAAACCGCAACGCTGCTGACGCATGTAATTAAGTACAAAGTCGGCAGTGCCATCAAACACGTGGCCATTGATAGGAAAGTTTGGCGACTCACAAGCGTTCACTTTAAGGCGATATGTGCCCTGCTTCGTGAAATTGCTAAAATTCAAACGATAGGTGGATTTCATACCGCCGAGTGGTCCCATCGGTTTCACTGATTCAGAAGTATAGACAACTTTGCCCGTGAACACATCAATCAACTGAAAAGATGTAATCGCCACTGATTCTTCGCTCATGAAAACAGCGACTTTTGAAGTTTTGGGCAAATAGCCCAACTGGTTGATTCTAATCCATGATTCAGCAAACAAGGAAAGAGCAACTGAGATAAATGCGATAAAAGTAAGAAATCGTTTCATTATTCATCGTAGTTTTTAGTGATTGCTTCCCAACAAGCCTTTGCCAAAGTCATTTCGGCATCGTCTTCGGAATTCTCCCAGTAGAGCAAGCCACCCAGACCAAGACTGTGAATCCACTCGCCTTTCACTGCAATGCTTCGAGGATTGTCGTAAGAGCCATAAAACTGCCCTTTATAATTGGCATAAGGAGTACGGGCTTCTTCATCCCACAAATCGAATTCGAAATTGGGGTTAGATTTCAGTTTCACAATTTGCTTATAATCGACAACTGTGGTGATGCCATCGAAGCTGTGACGCAGATAGAAAGGAATGCCAAGAAGCATTTTTTCGAACGGCACTCCCAACTTGGCGTAAGTGCGAATGGCCGACATACAGTCGTAATACGACTTAGAGGAAATGATTGCCGACTGGAAACCCGGTGCAGAGTCCATATCATAAGTCATAATGTTCACATAATTCACGTAAGGAAGCACAGCTTGAATATCAACATATTTTTTGCCATTATCTGTGTTCTGCATATCCATCACATAACCAGCAAAACTAAGGATATAGTCGGGGCCAAGGGTTTCCCTCAACTGCTTCATCAGAAGCGTATAATTTTTAGTATCAACAGCAGGATTTGATGCATGGCCACTCCACGACAATCCAGGGAACTCCCAATCGATGTCGATGCCATCAAGATTCCATTTCTTGCAGAAAGCCAAACAATCGGCAGCAAACTGCTTCCTCATCTCGGGCGAAGCCGCCATTTTCGAGAAACCGCCACCTTGACGATTATCGCTATTGCTTACGGTGTGGGTAAATGACAGACAGATTTTCAAATCGGGATTTTTCTGCTTCAACGCCATCACCTCGCGAAAACGCGACTCATTGCCTTGCAATTTGAAGGTTTGATATACACCATCCACCACATACAATTCTGCAAAAGCATAATTGATGCGAGTCACCATATTGGGATCGGGCAGCATATTGCCATAATAGGTGCAGTACGCCAAGCAAATCTTTTTGTTATCATTGGCGGCATACGCTTTGAAAGAACCCAATATTGAAAACAGAAGAAAGATAATCGAGAATAGGTATTTCATAAACAAATGAGTTAGTATAGTTAATTAGTAATCATCGCTAAAGGCAAAGTTACGGAATTATTCCATACGGGAGATGATATTTGTGATTTTTTTCTTCACTCAAGTGCAAGCTCGCGCTGTGCAATGGTGAATACATAGGTGCCAAAGTCTGTAGTTTTTATTGACACGTCCTGCAAATCGGCACGCGACAAAAGCTTTGGAAGGTTTTCCGTTAGCCCTTCACCGGTTAGCTTCAACAAAGCTTCCTTTACCGTCCAAAGGCGGGTAAACTCCACACCAGGATGCTCTGCCCCGCGAATTTCTGCAACCTCTTCGCCATTAAAGCAATGAAGCATCACATCCTCATCAAGTTGAGAGTCTTCTATCACAGCCTCAACATCGCATCCTATAGGAGCATCGGAAATGACAACAGCCACAGCGCACGGGCAATGACTGATATTGAAATGCACATCAGGGAATCCCATAAGCGAAGGCTTGCCATTCTTACCATACTCGAACTGAGGCATCTCTGTGATGCCAAATTCATCTCGAAGACCTTGACAAAGGATTTGATAGGCACGTGCACAGAGCCACTGGTCGGAGGAGAAACGGAATGCTTCAGCTTTCTCACGCCTCCACTGTGGCAATGCAAGAATCATATCTGACGAAACTCGCTCTGGGATTTTGTCATCAATTAAAATTCGTAACATTATGGTAGAATGAGGTGTTCAACTTTACAAAGATAGTGGTTTTTTTGAAAAATAATTTGGCGGAAGTCAATAAAATTTCTATTTTTGTATGATAATAAAAACATTAAAATTATGGAATTCAAATTTGTAGAAAAAGAAAACGAACTTGAGATTACGCTTGCAGGACGCCTTGACACCATGTCGTCGGAAGACATTAATGCGAAAGTGACTGAAATGGCCAGCAAAATGGCCGGCAAAATGGTCACTGTTGACTGCTCCGATTTGGAATATATCAGTTCATCAGGTATTCGTTTGTTGCTTTACATTCGCAAATCTGCTGCCCCTGGCCAAACTACGTTAAAAGGCGTAAGACCTGAAATTATGCAGATTCTCAAAGTCACTAAACTCGACTCAATGTTTACTATTGCATAAGCGGTGTAAAAGAAAACTGACCTTATAACACAGAACTCACAATTTATCAAAAGCTAAAGCAAAAATTTAGTTTTTACCTTAATTATTTTCGCTTATGAAAGACGAATCTTTCCATAAGTTGACCTCTGAAATGACATTATGGGTGTGTGCCGTGGTACTGTTCACATTCGTAATTGGGCTGTGCGCTACCTACGTGGCAGAATTGCGCGAAGAGACACAAAACGCTCGCGAAGACATGGTAGCCGACATGAAAATTTCCGCACGTTCGATAGAGAATTACATGATAGGTATTGAGAACACCGCGAAGATAGCCACCCTATTAGCCCAAAAAGACATCAAGGACGAGAAGACGCATGTGGAATTTGAGGAAAAGATTAACAGCAATCTCACAGCCGGGCGTGATGGTGTCGTTAAGTCGATCCGC
>JAKSMA010000175.1 GCA_024400895.1 Muribaculaceae bacterium
GCCAGCGCCATCAAAGAGGTAAAGCCCATCGCCCAAATCATGCACGACCTCATCACCGACTTCGAAGCCACCCAGGCGCGCATCGCACAGTTGTGATAATATATGATTATGAAAAAGTTACTATTTATACTTTTAATTTTATGTTTGGCTTCTTGTAGCAAATCTCGAGAAGATGCAATTTTAGCTTGGAATTATTATGCAGGCGAAAATGGGGTAGAACAGGATTATGAAGAAGCTGTGAAATTAGCGCGAAAAGCTGCCGAACAGGACGATGCTATAGGACTTTATGTTTATGGCCGTTGTTTAGATGAAGGTGATGGAGTTGCAGAGAACTTTACAGAAGCAAATGATTGCTATAAGAAGGCCTTTGCAAAACTGAAAATGGAAGCAGAGTCTGGCGATATGGTGAGCCAATGCTTTTTAGGCCGTTGCTATAATTTTGGGTTTGGGACAGCACAGGATTATGCAGAAGCCGTCAAATGGTATCAAAAATCTGCGGAGCAGGGCTATGCTAATGCACAAACTAAATTGGGCAATTGCTATTATAATGGCAATGGTGTTACGAAGTCGTACACCGAGGCTGTGAAGTGGTATCGCCTTGCCGCCGAGCAGGGCCTTGCTCGGGCACAATATAATTTGGGTGTTGCCTATGAAAATGGCGATGGCGTGGCAAAAAATAAGTCTACTGCTATTATGTGGTACAAGAAGGCGGCTGCTCAAGGCAATGAAAAAGCCCAGGATAATTTAAGGAGCTTGGGCGTTTACAGTTGGTAATCTTCTGCGTTTTTTTATGGGAAATGTGATTGAGAAGGCTTTGGAGATTGCGCTGAAGGCGCATGCTGGACAGGTGGACCGTGGAGGTCAACCTGCCATTCTGCATCCCTTGACTGTGGGGCTGATGGGCCACACCGATGAGGAGAAGATGGCGGGTTTCCTGCACGATGTGGTGGAGGACTCTGAAGTCACTTTCGACGATTTGCTGGCGGCGGGTATTCCTGTCGGGGTGGTGAATGCGCTTCGACTGCTCACCCACGATAAGTCGATTCCTTATTCCGATT
The DNA here is from genome assembly GCA_024400895.1 of Muribaculaceae bacterium. Lineage (GTDB taxonomy): Bacteria > Bacteroidota > Bacteroidia > Bacteroidales > Muribaculaceae > Sodaliphilus. The sequence continues at coordinate 1,059 of JAKSMA010000175.1, forward strand.
ATGTGCAGGCGATTATTGATTCGGGTAATCCGATTGCGCTGCAGGTGAAATACAACGATTTGCAGCACAACTATGCGCGTGGCAAAGCATATCCCGACCTTCAGGCGAAACATGGCAAGGCGCTGGAAATGGTGAAGGCTGCCGTGGAGCAATGTTCGCAAATTTCGCTCTACCGCAAGCCCGATGGCGTGAGTGTGGCGGTGTTTGCCGGCGGATGCTACTGGGGCGTGCAGCACCAGATGGACAAGATAGCGGGGGTGAAGCGCACGCTGGTGGGCTACACTGGTGGCGATGAGCAGTTTCCCTCCTATGCCGAGGTGCGCGACCATGGCACTACGCATGTGGAGGCGGTGTTGATAGAATTTGATGAGGCGCAAGTGGCATATTCCGACCTTTGCAAAGTGTTTTTCGAAATCCACGACCCTGCCCAGACCGACGGCGTGGGCGAGGACATTGGTCCGCAATACCGCAGTTGCATTTTCTATGACGGCGAGGAGCAGCGCACCACTGCCAATGAGGTGGCCAACATCTTGCGCGGCCTGGGCTACGAGGTGAACACGCTGATTCTGCCGTTGGGCAATTTCTGGATTGGCGAAGAATACCAGCAGAAATATTATGAAAAGACGGGTGGCGCTCCCTATTGCCACTTCCGTGTGAAGAAATTTTTATAAAAGAGTCTACGAGGATTTGGGGATTCGATATTATGATGATTCGAGGTTCCGATTATGAAAAAAATGGGCTGCGACTTTTTTTTTGTCGCAGCCCATTTTTTGTGTGGGGAAATGAGTTCTGTTTAGTTCTTCTTTTCGAACATGTCGCCTGTGATAGATACGTGCTTGCTACCGTTGTCGTACTTGCCGTAGAAGTGTGTGCCTTGGTTCACAATGTTGAACTCAACATTGGTGAGTGTGGCATCGCTCACGTTGGCTTGGCCCGACATACTTGATTTCACGCTTGGAGCGGTGATTTTGTAGCCTTCGCGGGTGAATTTCACATCAAGACCTTCAAACACAGCGATTCTGTTCAAGTTGTCTCTGTCTTCATAGCCGGAAATGTAACGGAAAATCACCAATGTAGCCTTCATGTTGCTCTTGTTGATGCGGAAGTCGTATTGAGAGTAGTAGTTGTCGTATTCCAAACCCTCTTTTTCGTCGTCTTTGTAAGAGGTGGTGTTGAACAAGAATGGGAGCGCCCCAGTGGCATGCACGGTCTTGTCGCTGCCGGCATTGAATGTTACATAAACCAAACCGTTCTTCAAATCGATGAGACCGTTGAAGTTGGTGATGTTCAAGCCTTGAGCCGTAGCTGAAGGACATGAGAAACGGTAAGCCTCTCTGTCGGCGTCGGAGGTGAGCTTGAGGTCTTCGAGAGTGAATTGGATGTTGTTGTTTTCAGCGAGAGTGACTGTGGCGTTTACCGAAATCACACCTTTGTCGTAGTTAACATGATACACACTGTTGTTGATGAAGAATTCTGATTCATCGCCAGCACCAGCATTGATAGTGCGATTGTACATCGACACAGTGAAAGTTGCCTCGTTGGTGGCTTCTTCGTTGAGGCATGAGGTCATGCCCATCAGCATCATGCCCATCAAGAGGAGAGAAAAGATTTTTTTCATAATGAATTATGTGTTTAGTTGATTATTGTAATATTATTGAGCCACCTTTACATCGCCAATGCCGTCGATGCTGTAGGATGCTTCAAAACCGTTGAGGAATTGGAGAGTGGCTTTGAATTTTTTGAGTTTGTACTTAGCGAGAGTTGCTTCGCCATCATTCTTAGGCGAGAGAAGATCGCCAGTGATTTCGTAACCATTGTAGCAAGGCTTGAATTCAAGATTGTCGTACACGAGCGTGCGGGTTTTGCCGATGTTGCCGTCGTAGTCAAGACCAGTGATAGACACTGTCGACATTCCGTTCACGGGGTTGATGTTGAACACGAAATCACAGCCCGAAATGGTGCGAGAGGTACCTGTACCTTCGTCGGTGATAACGGCTTTAGCGCTTTCGAAACCGAGGTCAACGAGGGTGGCGTTCACTTGATAGTGCTTTTCTACGATGAATGAGAAGCGAGATTTTGAAACTCCGCTTTGGTTAAGGTCGAGCACGCCAGCGAGGTTGGTGACAGCAAACGAGCCTTGTGAACGGCTATCGCCAGTTTGCTTGATGTAGTAGCCGCCTGTTTTAGAGTCGATGCTCAGTGCCATGCCACGCACATCCACAGTGCCTGCCTTTCCGTCGGGAAGGATGACATTGCAAGCGAGGTCGGCCTTCATATTTTTGGTGTCGATAATCACTTCGTAGACCACTGCGTCGGCACGCATTTTGCCTGGGTCGTCGGGTGTGGCAGCCACATTGCTGATGTGGCTCACCATCTGGGCTTGGAAATATAAGTTGTTGTCGCCACCATCATTACAAGATGTGGTGAGCAGAGTGAGAACTGTTGCAAGTGAGAATAAAATGCGTTTCATTTGAGTTGTGTATTTTTTGTTGTTGAATTAGTTGTTGATAGCACCAGCTGCGGTGATGGAGATGTTTGCCAATTGGAAGGTGGCGTCGTATTTGTCGTTTTCCAAATCGATAGTGGCCTTCAAGTCGGCGATAGGATAGAGGGTGGTAGTGGTTGCTTTGCCATTGAGGATGTATGTGGTGGTGGTAGGCAGACTTTCTGCTTCAATCACATAACCATCTTTGGTCACAGTCACCTTTGCCGCGGTCAGAGTCTTCACATTGGTAAGTGTGCGCTTTGCTGATTGGTCGACGAAATCCATCACCACCATCTTGGCAGTGAGCGACTCGGTGTCGATGTTGTATTGATACATGGTGGCATTGCTTGTGAAAGATTTGCCTTCGCCGTATACGCATGAAGTGGCGCACTTGGTGCTGAACACCTCAGGAGTGGTGGCAATCACACGATATTTGCCGTCGATGTTGTAGTTGAGGCGAAGTGTGCCTTCGTTGAAGTCGAGTTTGCCTCTTAAATCTTCCACACCGCTGCCGCTTGCCTTGAATGAGTAAACGCCCTTGTTTTCAGTCATGGTGAGGTCTTTGAATTCCACTGTCGACTCTTTCGCACCATCGAGTTTCGCACGAATGGTGAGGCTGAGCGTCATGTTGTCGCGATTGATTTTGTAATCGATTTGACTTGTGGTGAGTGGCATCACCTCACTTGTCTTTGAATTCACAATGTGGTTGATAACTTTGATAGAGCGCGTCACATCGCCGCCCTTTCCGCCTTCATCGTTGCTACAGCTGGTCATAACCATTACCATAGCGACTACGGATAATATGCTTAAAATTTTCTTCATCATCTGTTGGTTTTAAAATTTCGTGCAAATTTAGTGTATTGAAATTGAAAAGAGCGCTAATATCACACATTTTTGCGATAATCGCGCCCTTTTTAATTATTTTTATAATTAATCGCTCGTTTTAGAAGCGGTATGAATGATGTGGGTGATGCCCGAATCCACTTTCTGGGTTAAAGAAGTTTGCCGCTATCGGTGTAGTGTAGGCCGAAGCAGTCGAATTCGATGCTGAAATCACGTTCCACGAGACTCACTTCCAGCTTCACATTGGTCATTGGGCGAGTTTCCATCGGTGTTTCGGTGTTGCCCTCTTTGTAGAATGGAATCACCTTGTCCATTTTCAGGGTGTAGCCAGTGGGTGTGCTGGTGATATAGTTGGTGAGGTTGGTGTCGTTTACTCGAACAACCATCTCCTTCAATGTAGGCATCTGTTCAACGAATTTCACATTGTAGATCGACATTTGGAGATTTCTTTCCATCACATCGAGCTTGTTTTTGAAAAAGTTGTGCGTGAATGCGTAGTATTTTTCAGTAGTTGATGGCTTGGCGGTGAGATTGAGCTGGCTTGTCAGCACCACTTTGAAGTTGTTGTTGACGGTGAACTCAACTACATACGCATGGCTGTCGGTGTTGAAATAGCCTTTCATGCCGCTGATGTTGTTGCCGTCGGAGCCTTTAGCCGAAGTGGTGGTGATGGTGTACTTCTTGTCGGCTTCCTTAAAGCCGATTTCGTCGATAACCATAGAATTCGCTTGTCCTTTAGTTGGGAATTCCACATTTTTGAGGGTGAGGCGGAGTCTGCTGGTGGCAGGGTTGATGTCGATGACTGCTTCGCATTCAGCGTCGTTGGTCACCTTG
>JAKSMA010000176.1 GCA_024400895.1 Muribaculaceae bacterium
AATCATAAAATAAAAGTGACTATCTCATGCGAGATGATCACTCTCACTTTGTTGTCCTGGAAGGATTCGAACCCTCACAAACGGAACCAGAATCCGGTGTGCTACCGTTACACCACAGGACAATTTTTCTTTTTGCGTTGCAAAGGTAATACATTTTTTGGAATTGACAAGCGCTAAAATCGTTTTTTTATTCCCTCTTCGCCTGTAATATCAAAACAATTGGGTCAATTTCCACAAAAAGCGCCATACCCTATTGATATTTTGCTGGCAGCGAGCCATGAATCACATCATAACTCTCTTGCGAGAGCACTTTTAAATCGTGGCCATCTTCCGATGGGAAAATTGGTTGATGTATCACGATTCGAATTTCGCCCGGCTTAATATTAAAAGTGGAGCGCGGCATCACTTCATAGCTGCCGTCAATCGTAATCGGCACCACTGGCAAATTAAAATCTACAGCAAGCTTGAATGCGCCGTTCTTAAATGGCCCCATCTTACCCGTATCCGTTCGTCTGCCTTCGGGAAACACGCACAGCGAAACACCTTTATTAAGTCGCTTCTTAGCGTATTCCATCGTTTCTTTCAATGCTTTCGGACTGTGACTGTCGACCAAAATCTGTCCCGACATCTGACAAGCAATACCCACAAATGGAATATTGGTCAACGCCCTACGCATCATCCAGCAAAAATTGTGACCCAGATATCCTGCTAAAGAAAAAATATCATAGGCACCCTGATGATTGGCAACAAACACGTAAGATGTATGCTTATCAATATTCTCGCGGCCTTCCACTTTCACTTTCACAAAAAACAGCCAGCAAAAGCAGCGTGCCCAAAAGATGGTGCAGTAATACCCCGCCCATGCCCTATTGAACAAACTTGCCACAATAGTGAACATTGCGGTAAGAATGGTGACAACCAATATGATTGGAGCGGCAATCAGCCACTGATATATGCCAAATAGATACTTCATAACAAAAAAACAATGTCCCGGCTCTAAAGCCGCACACATTAGTAATCTTTAATGCAAAGATAATAAAAAATCGTGACCTTCGGAAAGAACGCCACGACTTTTATATGCCTAACTGCAAATTTAGCAGCCAATTTCTCACTTTGCTTCTGCCTCTGGAGCAATGAGTTTGTACCCCTTACCATGAATGTTGATAATTTCAATAGAAGGGTCATCTTTCAAGTGCTTACGCAACTTGGTGATATACACGTCCATAGAACGTGCGTAGAAGTAGTTGTCATCAATCCAGATAGTCTTCAGAGCAAAATTGCGCTCAAGAATTTCATTCACATGTGCACAAAGCAAGCTGAGAAGTTCGCTTTCTTTAGTTGTAAGCTTTTCTGGCTTATCATCTGCAATGAGCACCTGTTTCTGAGTATCAAAGGTGAATTTACCAATCTTATACATGGTAATTTCCTTGAATGGCTTAGTGATGTAGTCGTCAGCACCAATCTTGAAACCTTCAAGGATATCTTCTTTCAATGTTTTGGCGGTGAGGAAAATGATTGGCACTTCGCTATTCACGGTGCGTACTTCCTGAGCCAGTTGGAAACCATCTTTCTTTGGCATCATGATGTCGAACACGCAAATGTCGTATTTACCTTTCAAAAATGCCTTGTAGCCACTTTCACCATCTGCATACAAATCGGCATTGTAACCCTTCGCCTGCAAATATTCTCTCGTGAGCATGCCAAGATTTTCATCATCTTCGCAAAGCAGAATTCTCAATTTTTCTTCCATAATGTTCTTTATTTAAAAAGTGGTAATGTAATTATAAATGTCGTACCTTTATTTAGTTCACTCTCGGCTTTAATCGACCCTTTAAAAAGTTCAATCATTTTGCTCACATAAGCCAAACCGAGTCCGAATCCCTTCACATCATGACGGTTCCCGGTGTGAACACGATAAAATTTCTCGAAAATCTTTTTCAAATCTTCCTTCTTCATACCAATACCATTGTCACTGATTCGGATTTCAAGCTTCTCATCTCCAATGTTGCGAGTGGTTATGGAGAGTTCTGGAGCCACTTCCTCACGGCGATATTTTATTGCATTATCAAGAAGGTTAAATATCACATTTGTGAAATGCATCTCATCCACATTCACAATCGAATCTTCCGCAGAGAAGTCGGCAGTGATATGGCCGCCAAACTTTTCTGCCTTAATGCGATATGTGCTCACCACATTATCTATTATAGCATGAGCGTCTGCATCTTTCAAGCGTATTGTCGCATTGCCGCGCTCGAAAAGCGACATTTGAAGCACCTTCTCCACTTGGAATCTCAAACGCTTTGTTTCGTCAGTAATCACTTGCGAAACATGCTTCATCATCGTCGGACTCTTCAGCACAGTTTCTTCGTTAAGCATCTGTCCAGCCAAATAGATGGTGGATATTGGAGTCTTGTATTCATGCGTCATATTGTTGATGAAGTCGTTTTTTATTTCACTCAATTTCTTCTGACGGAAAATCACAACAATTGTGTAGATGAAAATAAACATCAGAATAAAAGTGAACACAAACGACGGTATCATAAATTTAATTGACGCATAAATATAGTCAGACTTCGTTGGAAACAACACTTTCAGCACGTTTCGCTTCGATTCCGGATCTTTTGGACACAGCACTGTCGAATACTGCTTAGGCCCTTCATCGTGGACTAACCAAAGCGAATTCGTAAGGCACTTCCAGACCATTGCTCTCAAGCTCTTTCTTTATATAACTATTCACTCTCGCAGAATCTGCCCGTTCCACAATAGGGCGATCACTCGCTTGAGTCAGGATTGACAGTATCACCTCATTCAACAAGCCCTTCTGATAAAGGTATTGGCCTTTCAAAATGGCCTGCTGGTTTTCATATTGACCCGAAAATTTGAAATTGCCGCTACCAATTTCTGGTTTAGCAGTTTTATTTTCGCCAAGCCCTTGGGAGTTGATTGTTCCTGTGATTTCAGATGGCAGACGGTCGCCAAGTTCAAACTGGTAGCGCTCTGCTTCGTTCAAATCTTGGTCAAGGTAAAATCTGGTTTCGTCTTGTTCTAAGGCATCAGACACTGCATAAAGACTTCTCTGAACAGTTTCCGAAAACTGCTCATTGCGCATTCTGACCATGTCTTCCATATACATGATCTGAACGAACAGAAGGCCCATAATCGTAGCAGCCATCACTATCGTTAAAAGCCAAATTGTAGATTTCTTCATACTACACGAATTTAACACTTTAACATTTATTCCATAATGTAAAAAAACATAACTCAATCCCAAAATATTGGGAAAATTGCCATTCCTTTAACATTACGCACCAAAATTAACAATTAAATGTGAAATACAAAAATTTTAACGAAAAAAAATTATAAAAATTTCACAAGCGACTTTAACACCCTCATTTTATCGCAAAAAACTTTGACAAATTGCTGTTTTTTGCCTAAATTTGACACACAAAACCTACTAATCCCAAAGATATATTATGGAAATCCGTCAACTCAAGTATTTTATCAGCGTAGCAGAAGCCGGAAGTTTCTCCGAGGCGTCACGCCGAGTGTTCCTTTCGCAAAGCGCAATATCACAGCAAATCAAAGCGCTTGAGGACGAGCTGAACACTACCTTATTCATTCGCACTTCACACCACATCTCACTCACCGAAAGCGGCGAAACGCTTTTGCCTCTCGCAAAACAAATGGTGCGCGATATGCAAACTTGCATCAATCGCATCAACGACTACAACAACGCCCCCCGCGGCGAGCTACGCATTGGGCTCACCTACTCGCTTGAGCCCTACATTCGGCACACAATCGCCAATTACCTGAAAAATTACCCAAAAGTGACATTACACCTATGTTACAAATCAATTAACGAACTACACCAGCTCCTGTTGCACCACGAACTCGACCTCGTTTTGAGCATCGACAACAGGGAAAACGCTACCGCAAACATTATATCAGAACCCATCATCGACTATAAACTTTGCGCAATTATGCGCGATGCACACCCTCTGGCCTACCGACAGAAACTCTCGTTTCAGGATTTGAAGATGCAGGGGTTCATCTTGCCAGAACCCAGCATCCGCGATCGCAACGCAGTGGAGCACTTCCTCCATGCCGAAACGGGCGACATCAATGTGAGAGCAATCGTCAACGACCCTAATGCACTGCTCAATCTCATTCAAAACACCAACCACATTACCATCCTGTCAGAAAAAGTGATTATGGGGCGCAACAATCTTCGAGCCATTGAACTTGACGAGCTATCCACTCCAGTCATGGTTTACGCCAAAACCCTGCGCAACAGCTACAGAAAACGCAGTGCCTCCCTATTCATCGACATGTTAAAGGACCACTGCAAAAATTGTATAGTCTGGGAACAATAAAGTAGAAAAATCAAAATATCAATTTCCCACCTATAAGTTTTTCTTATTTTAAGTTTCGCTTTTCAACGAGAAAAAAAATTGAAAATCTCAAAGCCACACTTACCTTTGCCTGTGTAAGCTCGAGATTACAAACGACTTTTTCAATTAATCTAATTTTTCAAAACTATGAAAGCGAAATTCTACAAATGCCCAATTTGCGGCAATTTAATGGTTAAACTCATTGATGGAAACCAGGTGCCAGTATGTTGTGGAAAGCCAATGACTCTGCTTTCTGCAAAAACTGCCAACGACGAAACACCAACCAAGTGCGAAAACGACACCCAACAATGCAAAAGCAAATGTACCGACGAGCCTCATGGCAACACAGAGTATCATGCCCCTGTGCTTGAAAACATCGACAAATGCCGCTATCGTATAAAGATTGGCAAAGAACCTCACCCCATGACCGACGAGCATCACATCTGCTTTGTAGCTATCGAAACCGAAAACGGATGCACTGCACACATGCTTCAGCACGACAAGGCTGCATGCATCACACTCGACCTCCACGAACCGCCCACCGCGGTGTATGCCTATTGCAATATTCACGGACTTTGGATGACCGCTCCATGAAGAAATACGTCATTACATCTATGCTTATGGCTATTCCAATTGCAGCAATAGCCTTCATCTGTTGCCGGAACAGAAAATCCGTCGACAACACCAGTGTAGAAACATTCGACCTCAAAAGCTACCTGGGCCGCTGGTATGAGATTGCACGCTTCGACCATAGTTTTGAGCGCGGGCTTTCTAATTGCATCGCCAACTATACGCTGAATAGCGACCACACTATTCGCGTACTCCAC
>JAKSMA010000177.1 GCA_024400895.1 Muribaculaceae bacterium
TCTCACTCAGAATATCGCAGAAGGTAGATTTCAGCCACACAAAAAACCTACATCCATATCTCAATTTTAACATTTCACCGCCCATAATTTCCGCTCAATTTCTTGCTTCAAAAAAAAGTATGACTTTTACATAAGTTTTTACAAAAAACGAGAGAAAATGTGCACTTTTTGATAAATATAACGAATGTGTGCGTAATTTTGCGTAATTTTGCAGCTGGTTTTTTATAAAGCATAATTTTTTTATGACTCACGAAAAAGACGAAATTATTCTCATCAGCATCTCCGGACACGACAAGCCGGGTGTGACATCAGCCCTCACTGGCATATTAGGGAAATTCGGTTCTACAATCCTTGATATTGGCCAAAGCGACATTCACCATCGCCTCTCGCTTGGCATCCTGTTCAAGACCACAAGCACCCTGAGTGGCGAGATTATGAAGGAACTATTCTTCAAAGCCACTGAAATGGGCGTGAACATCAATTACACCCCTATCGCCACCGACGACTATCAGGAATGGGTGAGCCTACAGGGCAAAAACCGTTATATCATCACCATACTCGGCCGCGAAATCACCGCTGAGCAAATTTCTGCCGTCAGCGGCATTGTGGCACAGCAAGGACTGAACATCGACGATATCAAGCGCCTTACCGGACGCATCCCTATTACCAACGAGAAAAACGCTCCGCAACGCTCATGCATTGAGTTCTCGGTACGTGGCAACCCCATCGACAAAGAAGCTATGCAAGCGGAATTCATGCGCGTGAGCAACGAACTGGGCTTTGACGTTTCGCTCCAAGAAGATAACATGTATCGACGCTGCCGCCGCCTCATCTGCTTTGATATGGACTCCACGCTCATCCAAACAGAGTGTATCGACGAATTGGCCATCCGCGCTGGCGTGGGCGACGAAGTGAAAGCCATCACCGCGAGCGCCATGCGTGGCGAAATCGATTTCAAAGAAAGTTTCACCAAGCGTGTGGCATTGCTTAAAGGACTCGACGAGAGCGTGATGAAGGAGATTGCAGACAACCTGCCAATCACCGAAGGCGTGGACCGGCTGATGCGTGCCCTCAAGCGAACCGGCTATAAAATCGCCATTCTCTCTTGTGCATTCCCCTAGTTCGGTAATGTGCTTAAAAATAAGTATGGCATCGACTATGTGTATGCCAACGAACTTGAAATCGACGACAACGGCAAACTCACTGGTCGATATGTGGGCGAAATCGTCGACGGTCGACGAAAAGCCGAGCTGCTCAGTCTGCTCGCACAAGTAGAAAATGTGAACATCGCACAGACCATCGCCGTGGGTGACGGCGCCAACGACCTTCCTATGCTCCGCGCAGCTGGTCTCGGAATCGCATTCCGCGCCAAGCCAAAGGTAAAGGAAACTGCCCAACAGAGCATGTCCACCATCGGCCTCGACGATGTACTCTACGTCCTCGGTTCCAAGGCTTCATTCATGGCAGAATAACATCCCGACGCACCGGCATCGGGCCATAAACATAAAGAGCACCGCTCCCTTCACGATTGAACAGGGAGCTGTGCTTTTACATTCTATGGTGGAAACTTCTTACTCTGGGAGGAGTTTTGTGGCTTTGGCACCCAGTTCTTTCACCTTCTGCGCCCGCCCTACAAGGTTACCTTTGCCCTCTGAAAGTTTCTTCAACGCATCGCCATGCGCTTTCTGAGCGTTTTCAATGGCTTTTCCTACCGATTCCATATCGGCCATGAAGCCAACAAGTTTGTCGTACATTTTTCCAGCTTCGTCGGCGATGGCAATGGCATTTTTCGACTGACGGTCGCGAGCCCAAAGCTGACTTATGAGTTTCACCACCGAAATGAGGTGCGTAGGGCTCACCATCACCACCTGGCGCTTATAGGCATATTCCCAAAGCAAAGCATCATTGCTCATTGCCAGCATATACGCTGGCTCGTTGGGCACAAACATCATCACAAAATCGGCAGAATCCTTGATTTGCTGATATTTTTTTGCCGCCAGTTCATCCACATGCTTCTTCACACTTGCAATATGACGCTTCAAAGCCTCATTTCGCACCGTATCATCATCCGCGTTTACATAGTCGACATAGGCAGTGAGCGACACCTTTGAGTCGATTACAAGCCGCTTGTTGTCGGGCATGACAAACACCACATCGGGGCGCAATCTGCTGCCTTCTTCGCTCTTTAGCACCGTACCGTCGGCCTCGCGTGTCATCTGCGTTTCATAGTTCACGCCCTCTTGCAAGCCCGACATATCCAGTATCTGCTTCAGCATCAGCTCGCCCCAGTCGCCCTGCACTTTGCTGTCGCCACGCAGCGCAAGCGTGAGTTCCTTCGCCTCCTGCCCTATATTGCGGTTCATGTCGCTCAAGTCTTTGATTTGCTGCTTCAAAGCGGCGGCGTAGCTCACCTGCTCCATTTTGTAGCCATCGATGGAGCGCTTCAGCGTTTCCAGATTCTCTTTCAGCGGTTTCACAATTTCGCCCATACGAGCATCGTTGGCCTCACGCATCGAGCGACTCTGCTCCACAAGCAGCTGCTGCGCCACATCCTTGAACACAAGGCGAGAGTCTTCTTTCAGTCGTTGCTGCTCTTCGCCCAAAATACGCACTTGTTCCTGCATACGCGCACTTTGTTCACGCGCCTGCAGAAGCATCATCACCAGCGCCACGATGGCTGCCAGTGCCAATACAGATACAATGATTATTCCAGTCATAGTGTTTTGATTTTAATATTGTGTGTTTATCTTATCCCCAAAGTTAGCATTTTTCGCTTAATCAAAAAAATAGTAACACTTAAAATTGGTAATCTCGGCAAAGTTTCCTAATTTTAACCTCTGTAAAACAACTATCGACGTAATTATTATGGCAAAACTTCACATTTCCAACGATTGGTGGACTGCTCCAGCCGAAGCTGAGAACGGCAATCTCATCTTAGTGACTGGACGCAGAAACATGCAAAATGTGCGCGACACGCAAAAGTATATCTATCGATTAGAGATGACATGGGCCTACGAGCCTGCAGAGCAGGGCATGCCCTCCTTCGAAACATCATCACTGATGGAAAAAGTGCAAGACGCCATAGAGGAATGCTTTTCAAAAGACCCTACTGCCGTGAACACCGGCATCTACACCGGCGATGGTCAGCGCAACTGGGTGTTCTATGTTCGCAGCCTCCACATATTCCAAAAGAAGATTAATGAAGTGCTTGCCAACTTCCCCCCTCTCCCACTCTCTTTCCATGCAGAGGAAGACCCCGAGTGGGAAGAATACGACGAAATGTGCGAAACTGAAATCCAAGATGAAGAACTATAATTCGGCTTTATCATGAAACATCTGCTCACATCTGGCGACGACCACCTGTATTTATGGATTATCATAGCTGTGGCTATCGGAGCCATGGCCGGATTGATTACTGCAATTTTCACCCATCACGGCAAAAACAATAGCAATGCCCCATCCACTGCTGATGGAGATGCCGACGACCTCAACGAAATTGAGACTTCAAAAAGTCGCGTGCCCATCTTTATTATGCTCGTGTTCACCGTACTCGCTTTCCTCATCTGCTGGCTCGTAGAAGCCATCCAGCACCGAGGCATCCTATAACCTTGTGTTTCTCACAAAAACCGAACGCCTGTATCATGCGATTCAAAGATTCAGGTGCCGTGCCCACGCCCAGCCTGTCTGAGAACTGATGCGATGAGCGATAAGTAGCCGTCGCTTTCAATCTGTTGTGAGTGCGATGCTATATTTTCAGTTTTCAGACACCCTCCCCCTCCTTAAACCCTTTTGACATTGCCACCGCCTCGCGAAATCCTTATCTTCGCACCAGAGTTTTTTGGCATATTGAATATATAATGAAAGGTGTTCACTCGAAACACGAAAACAGGCCCCACTTCCGATATGGACCAGAAAATGGGCGGTTTTTGGTCCAAAAGCGAAATCAAAATGGGTGTTTCAGGTGTTTCAGGTGTTCCGGGTGTTTCGAGTCCGAAACTGAACAGAAAATCTGTGCCGAACAAAAATTTCACCAACCGAGCGCCACGCTCATCAACCCAAAATGAACATTCATCCCCTCAACCTATGCAAGTCATAGCTCTTCCAGTTTGACGCGGCTGTCCAGCCATGAAGCGGTTGGGATTTCGGTAACTCGGGAAAAAATTGTAACTTTGCAGTCCGAAACGGGAAATTTACAATAAATTTTATATATGGACTGGTTAATTGATTTATTTGCGGGTAGCACCATCGCTCATGCCCTGTTTATCTATTCCATCGTCATCGCCATTGGTGTGATTTTGGGCAAGGTGAAGTTTTTCGGCATTTCGCTTGGCGCCACCTTTGTGCTTTTTGTGGGTATTCTCGCTGGGCATCTTGGCCATGTTATCTCTCCTGACCAAGCATTTGTCAACCAAAACACGCTGAAATTCATTCAGGAATTTGGTTTGATTCTTTTTGTGTTCTCTATCGGTCTGCAAGTGGGACCATCGTTTTTCTCTTCGTTTAAAGAAGGCGGCATGCTGCTCAATGGTTTAGCCCTCTGTATCATTGGCCTTAACATTGTGGTGGCGTTGGCCATCTATTTCGGCATTGGTGGTATAGAACCTAACGAAATTGTGGGTATCCTTTCGGGTGCAGTTACCAATACTCCTGGATTGGGTGCTGCTCAGCAAGCTCTTATCGAGACAAAAGGCGACGCTGCATCATTGCTCAATGAGCAGATGTCAATGGGGTACGCCGCTGCATATCCTCTTGGTGTGGTGGGCATTATCCTTTCGATGATTCTTGTGAAAGCTATCTTTAAAATCAACATCAAGAACGATGCAAAAGAAATTGAAGATGACAACGCCAACAGTTTGCTCAAGCCACATGTGGTAACCTACAAAGTGACCAATAAACTGATTTTCGACCGCACTATCAAACGCTTACACGACATTATGGACCGCAACTTCGTGATTTCACGTGTCAAGAAAAAAGATGGTGCTATCGTGATACCAGTCAATGACACTGTGGTTGCAGAAGGTGATTTGCTTCGCGTGGTGATTTCAGAACAAGACGAGGAAGTGTTCGACGCTGTGATTGGGCCAAAGGTGGAGTTCGACTGGAAGGTGGAACAAACGCCAGTGGTAAGTCGCCGCATTGTGGTCACAAACAGCGAATTCTCTGGCCGCAAACTCGGCTCGCTTCGTTTGCCTAAGGGTTATG
>JAKSMA010000178.1 GCA_024400895.1 Muribaculaceae bacterium
ATTCATCAAAGCAGGGTTGTAGGCAGGGGCATAGTAGTTGGTGTAGTAGTTGCCGTCGACACCCAACTGCACCTTCAGCACTTTAGCCACAGCAAACTTGATAAACAAATTGCTGTAGATAGAGAATTTTGGCAGTGGAAGCACATCCTCGTTACTGCTGGTTTGATAGGTGAGTTCGTTGTCCCATGTGAGAATGCCGAAGTTAAGGTGCTGCTTTACAGTGGCGCTCAGCACATGCACTGGCGATCCGCATTGCTCAGGAGTACCGTTGTCGCCAAAGAAAAGATAGTTTTTCAGCGTTTCGTAGCCCACATTCACGTTTGTTCCAGAGAATGGGATATTAAGTTCGCCACCCAAGCGGAAGCGAGTTTCTTTCTTGAAATCGTTGCTCCATGCATAGTGGTTGCTGATGAAATGCTTTAGTAGATAAGGCGCTTCAAGATTCTTGAAATATCCGTATCCGCGAATGGTAACCGTGTCGCCAAAAAGATGGATGCGTGTTGCCACGTCACCAGCTACGTCGATATCTCCAGCCACAGGACCGACAACGCCAAATTTTGCAGTGGCATCGTAGGTGAGGATGGAACCGTGCTGTTTGGTCAACTGTCCGCCTATATAGAGCAGATTCTCTGTTTTTCGGCTTTCCACTGTGCAAGGAAGCGGGTCGAGGCCTTCGTGCACAGTTCCTGTTGCTGATATGGAGTCGGCCACTTGTGTGTAGCGTCGGATTTCGTGTTGAGCATAAACTGCAAAACCGAATTTTGCATATTTGTTGAAGCCTTCCAAAAGTGAAATGCCAAGTGTGTTGCGAATGTGCCAATAGCGATTAGATTCATCGGTTTTCCCTAAACCAAGGTAGGTGTTTGGGAAAAAATCCTTGTCTTGTGTGCCAGATTGGTTAAGGAACTTATGAGAACTGATTTTGTAGTCGAAATTCCAAATGAAACTGGTCACGGGAATATAGGTTTTGCCGATGATAGTGTCGGCCACGGAATCGCGTTGGTATTTGTAATAGCCCACTTTGTAGCGGTGGTTCATCACCAGTTGATGTCCGTCGAGGCCCGATTGTGCTGCAGTGAGGCGAGTGAGAATGTCCTTAGGGTTCACTTTCGTTTCGCCGCCTTGCACTGCTGCAGGGTCGGTAATGTATCGGTCATCTACGATTCCGCCATTTTCCTTGTTGGTGTGGCTATAATTCATAAACACAGCCTGCATTTCATATCGGTCGCCCATGTATGAAGCAAAGCCCTTCCACATGAAGTTTTTCTGCGCCTGATTTTCGTAACTGCCCTTACTGTAGATGTAGTCAAGCCAACCGCCCGCCGCGAATCGCTTGTTGGCGTTGCCGCTGAATTCCACAGTGGTGCGGTCTTGGTTGCTGTATTTGTCGCCGCCTGTGGTGTGCGACAACAGCGTCATCGGAATTCTTGAATTGTAGAATCGATGGTTGGCGATTGAAGGAAGCCAAGTGCTGAGCGCATCTTCGTGGAAGAACGCACTTGTGGGCTTGCGGTCGAAGAATATTTGGTCTTGTCCTTCGCTACCATAGTTGCCGGTGGTGGCGTATGCTCTGCTTCGGAAAGAAGGTATGGCATTGTCGTGATAGTTTTCGTAGAGCGTGTCGATACCGGCAGGATACTGTAAGCCAAGAGGGTCGCTCATGGTCCAAGCGTATGATGGCCCCACCTTCACTTTTTCCTTCTTTTTAGCTTGCGCACTGATCACAAAGAGTGCCATCAGCGACAAGACGCAATATTTTGTAAATGAATTGTTCATTGAATATATACTTCAGTCTTTAGCCTACAAAGTTACGCAAAATTTTCAATATACTTGCGAAGTGGCTTTAATCCATGTCGAAAACATAGTTGAGGAAGTCGTGCAAAGGTTGCAGGCGGCGGAGGTCGTCAGCCACCTTTGCCACCCAATCGTCGCAGTCGAAATATTGCTCATCGAGGTCAGCAATCATGATGTATTCCTTCATCTTCAGGTATTCCGCCATCGGATTGCTGGCATCGTATTCCTTCGGCATTTTCTTCAGTGTTTCGCAATCCCAGTGATAAAATTCGCTGATTGATGGATTGTTCACAATCTTGAGAAATTCTTCGCCTTCTGCATCAATGAGGCTACGCAATTCATTGAGCACTGGTTTCTCGGGCCACCAAATGCCACCTCCAATCATCAGTTTGTCGGGTTGGAAATGCACATAGTTGCAAGATATTTTGGTGTGGCGTCCGCCTTTGCCAATCACTGCAGAAAAATAGTTTTTATACGGGCTTTTATCTTTGCGGAAGCGAATGTCGCGATAGATGCGATACACGCTGTTTTTGATATTGAGTCCACGCGACCCTTCGTCATACTCGCTCACGAGCATGATGAGGCGCTCGATATCTGCTTCCCACGCCTTGCGGAGCACATCGTATTCTGCTTTGTTCTCCTTAAACCAGACGCGGTCGTTGTTCATTTCCAGACGGCGAAGAAATGCCGTCACATCGCTAATCTTGCAATTCGTTTTCATCAAATGTTATTCGAGAATGATATTAATAAGTGCCGTGGCATCGCTCACATTCACCATGCCATCGCCATTGATGTCGCACACGCTGTCGGGGTAGTCGGCTTCGCCAAGAATTCTGTTGACGAGGGCTGTTACATCGCTCACGTCAACCTTGCCGTCGCCATTCACATCGCCGAGAAGACCACCATCTTGGAGTTTCACTGTTTTTGCCTCGCTCCAAGCACATTCAGTGTCGTCGAGGTAAAGTGCTTTCACTTTAAAGGTATAGTTAGTTCCAGGGGTAAGACCTGTCACGGTGTAGAGCGTGTCGGTGATGCCAGTGATAGTGCGAGTATCGGCATCGCCTGTCTCAGATGCTTTAAGAGGGGCTTCTGCCAATTCCGAAGCATCACCCGAGTAGATTTTCACTGTCTTGAGTAGTACGCGCTTTCCTGTTACAGTGTTTTGGATTTTGATTTTAGTGTCGTTTCCACCGCCGGTGAGAACAATAGTGTATTCTTTTTCATCGGCATCAAGTACCACATCTTTCTGGCTCTGTGACATGCCTTCACTGTTGAGAAGGTGCACACGCATAGTTACTTTGCTGTCGGAACCATAAGGCTTAGCTGTGACTTTAATGGTGGTTGTGCCATTTTTATCGCTAATTTTCACCTTCGGACTTGTGACGTCGCCGTTAGCCTTGTTGGTGCCAAGGCGGAAATAACCAGCATCTTGGTAAGTGCCAGAACTGCTTTTTGTCCATCCAGTAGGGAGCCCTGCAGAAAAATCACTCTCGTTAACTAATTCAACAGGTTGCTTTTTGTCGGCGTTGTTGACATAAAGCGTATAACTTTTTGCATTTTCGGCTGCAGTCCAATGGGCAGTGAAGGAGTTGCTGGTGACATCTGTAGGCTCTGTGAGCACAGGGCTTGTTTTTGGCATAGCCTCTTTCATGAACCAGAAGCTAACGATGCCGTTTTGGTTGGTGATGTCGGTGATAGGTTTGCTCATCAAACCACCGGTATATACTTTTGCTGCAGGAGTTGATTCGTCGGTAAGTGCATTGTTGCCGTTGTAAGGGTAGAGGTCTCCCTTCATGTCGGCTTCGTCGGCAGAGGCAGTATATCTGTCCATCTTCAGCTGGTTGTCAGCAGGAATGATGGTCATGCGTTGGAGCGAGTAGTTGTTCACCACATTCTCGTCCCATGCACTTTGGTTGAAGGTGACATGGGTCACTTGCAAGCCTTTGCTTGGCAAGTGAGCATCCCAACCTGAGAGTTGACGATTCTCAAGAATGTAGGATTCGTTTTTGTCTTTATCGTACACCACTGTGTAGGCTGTAGCATCGGGCGTGGTCATTGCTGCGAGCGAGTATTGGTGGTTAGGTTCAGGGGTCGAGAGTTTCATCCAACCCATGAATTCTTTTTCGTATGCAGTGTAGCCGCAAGGGGTGTCGCCATCGTCGTTGTAGCAACCACCGTCGAGCAAACTCCAGTTGCCCATACCGAAGTAGTTGCCAGAATATTCTGTGTCGTAGAAGTCGGGAAGACCGAGGCAGTGTGAAAATTCGTGGCAGAATGTGCCGATACCGTCGAGTTGGGTGCTGCTGTCGTTGTCGCCACGGGTTTCATTGAATACGGCAAACTTGTCGATACCGATGCCGTCGAGTGTGAGTTTGCCTGGGCCGTCGCCATATTGGACTGCATCGCTCAATTCCCATTGGCAAGGCCAAACAGAGTTGGGCACCACGCCATAGGCTTGTGCTTCGCCCACACCAGCATATACCACTACTACCACATCGCATTGGCCATCGCCATCGTTGTCGTAGTCTTTCCAGTTGATACCTTCGTTTTCAGCCAATTGGCCGGCTTCAGCCACCACTTTTGCCACACCTTTGTCATCGCCATAGCGGTCGTTACCGCCATAGGTGGCACGGGTGCTTGAAAGGGTGTAGATGCCGTATAGGTCGTATTGAGGGGTGAATTTGCCGGCTGATTGGTCGACAAAATATTGCTTTACGCTCTTGTTGCCTTGCTTATAGACGTTTTCAAGTGCGGTCTTGGAGTTAGCCATTTTCTTGTCGGTGTATTGCACGAGCAGAATGGGGATTCTTGGACTTCCCGTGCATGGCACTTGAGGCGCTTTTTGCACCATTGCTTTTCTTTTTGCTTTTTGGCGAGCGCTTGCAGAAAGCGAAAGGTTGGTGGCTTGATTGGCAATCCATGTTGTTTCAGAAGCAGAGCGGTCGGCAACGTTGTGGGCACGCACCTCGGTAATGCCCAGGGCTGTACGGTAGTAGTAGTCGCCGTCTTCACCGAGGGCCACGGTAATGCCATCGGCTGTGACAAAACTATGGCGGAATTCGTCGCCCACCATTTTCACTTCTATGGTTGAGCCATCACTCTGAGTGTGTGTGATGGTTCTTCCTGGCTTGGCAGGCACAGCAAACATGCTGCCTACAGCCAATAATGACGCACAAAGTGCTATAAATGATTTTTTCATTTCAATATAGTCGTTTTTTTAGTAGTTGTTATTATTGTTTAAACTACAAAGATAACTGAAATATTTGATTATTGGTTTGAATATCTGCAAAACTATGGAAAAAATCCCCAGCGGCTTGATTTTTTGCCACTGGGGGGATATGTGATGCAATGAATATTGCAATTATTCTGTATCGAGAATCAAGTTGCTGAGCAATGTGG
>JAKSMA010000179.1 GCA_024400895.1 Muribaculaceae bacterium
ATCCCGACAACGACCTTGCCCTCGCGCATGGCGGAGGTCATTATATAGCCCCACCTTTTGCGCAAAAAATGCAAATCGACCTGTGCACCCTCCCTATGTGGTATGCGATGAGTGGCAGCATGATATTAGTCGAGAATAGGCAAATGAGCGAATGGGTAGATTCCACAAGCGCTCGTTGGGGACTTTCCATAAAAGGAATAACACGCGAGCAACTTGCCGGCATCGAAGCGTCCATACACCCTTGGGGATGGAGCGGCACGATCAAAAAGCGTCTCATCAAAGCAGGCGTAAAGGCTAATTTACTTCCAGCAGACAGCACTTTATCCAATGTTAGAAAGCTCGCACACCGCACCAACTCCATAGCTATGCACAAATTCATACAAGAGCACACCACTCTCCCACTTTCGCCCAGCCCTGTTGAATGCGAAAGTTTCAACGAAGTGAGTGCTTTCGCCAATTCACATCCAGGTAGTTACATCAAAATGCCATGGTCTGGTAGCGGCCAAGGTGTTTACCACGCTATAGAGCCTGGCACCATTGAATTTGAACGATGGTGCAAAGGCGCACTGAAGCGACAGGGGTCATTGCTCTGCGAAATTGGCCTTCACCGCATTCTTGATTTCGCTCTGGAATTCAAATGCACCAATGGCAATGCAGAATTTGTAGGATATTCCGTTTTTGAGAGCGACTTCCACAGCCAATACAAGGCCGGCGTCGTTGCGAACAAGCAACGCTTATTGAGCATTATTGAAGCCATATTTCCTGACATATCGAAAATCATCCCGGTAGTCGCTCAGGCTGTCAACAGCATTTACGCAAGTCAGTACGACGGATTTCTCGGAGTAGACATGCTTCTCTATGATGACAATGACGAAATCAAACTTGATCCTTGTGTCGAGGTGAATCTTCGCGCCACGATGGGACTTGTTACCTGTATGGTTGGCGAGCACATTTTGCCTAATGGAACGACTGGCAAATTCAAGATAGAATACAGCAAAAACGGTTTCCCCGAACTAAAGGGAAACCGCATATACCTCACACCAATATTTGAGGGTACCCAATATTGTGCCTATGTTGAACTGGATTAAAATGTTTTCAGTAGCGCATAGAGTCGCTGAACGGGCAACCCCATCACATTGTAAAAACTACCATTGATACCTTTAATGCCCATGTAGCCAATCCATTCCTGGATGCCATACGACCCAGCCTTGTCAAATGGGCTGTAATTATCAACGTAGTATTTGATTTCGTCAACAGACAGTGGCGCAAACTCAACTTCCGAACTGCAAGCAAAAGATTCAACCCTCTCCTTCGTAGAAATTGTTACACCAGTCACCACCGTGTGAACATTACCAGAAAGTTGCGACAACATATTTTCTGCATCAGCAGCATCTTTAGGTTTGCCAATCACTTTTCCTCCAAGAATCACAACGGTATCTGCTGTAATGATTAATTCATTAGCTTTAACATCATAGGCACTTGCCTTTAATCGTGAAAGATACACGGGTATTTCTTCAACAGGCAATTCTTCCGGGTATGTTTCCTTGATACCCTTCACAACTTCTACAGTAAATTTAATACCCAATCCATCAAGCAACTCTTTTCTTCTCGGAGAGCCACTTGCAAGAATAATATTGTATTTTTTTAGATTATCTAACATCTCTGTATTCTACATTTACCAGCCGAAAGCTTTTTGGTCGCTCATCCAAAGCCCTTGAGCTTTCATCACTTGTTCCAAAAGTTCACGTCCCACTCCGTAACCACCGGTTTTTGGTGATATATAGGAAGCCACCTGCTTCACTTCATCGGCGGCATCGGCTGGAGCAACGGCCAATCCCACATATTGCATTGCCTGAATGTCGGGGATGTCATCGCCCACGAACGCCACCTCGTCGGATTGAAAATCATTGTCAGCCATCCACTGCTGAAGTATGGGCAACTTCACAGACGAACCCAAATACACATCTTTAATCCCCAGACCACGGAAACGTACATCCACAGCTTTAGTGTTGCCGCCGCTGATAATGGCTATTTTCAGTCCTTTCTTCACAGCAAGTTGAAGTGCATAGCCATCCTTTATGCTCACCATACGCAATGGTTCTCCTTCTGGTGACAAAGGTATAGTGGAGGGAGAAAGCACACCATCCACATCAAATGCAATGCCTTTAATCTTCTTCAAGTCGTAATTTATCGAGCTCATAATCAATCTTCAGTTAAATCATTCCATACGCCAATATGCACCTTTTCCCATCTTAATTTTTCAGGGTCAGCAGGTTTGCGATCTTCGTCTTTGTTGCCGATGGTAATCACACATAGCACTTGCTGCTCTGGGGCAATATTGAAAAGCCGCTTCACCTCATCCCCCGCAGTGGTTTCATCATCAAACATTCGGTTGCGGACTTGAATCCAGCAACTTCCAAGCCCCAAAGCCTCAGCCTGAAGTTGAAGATATGCAGCAGCAATCGAAGCATCTTCCACCCAAACATCACTCACCGAGGCATCAGCACTAACTATCACAGCCAATTTACAGCGCGCAATAGGAGTCGCAAATTGTGGTTTACATTGCGACAATCGTTCCAACTGCTGCTTATCTTCTACAACAGTAAACGACCAGGAGCGCTGGTTTTTAGAAGTTGGGGCAAGTAATGCCGCTTCCAAAAGCGTTTTCACATCATCAGCCGATAGCTCTTTGTCTTGATATTTACGAATGCTGTGGCGCGTCAACAGCATTGAATGAAAATCTGTCATTTTTTCTTTGTGTTTAATGATTGTTGTTCCCCCTTAACATATGTGTCCATCACATCTACAGCGGTGTCGCCAGCCACCCATTTGAAGGATGAGCCTTGGGCTCCTTGCACCTCTTTGCCTTTATAGTAAGCTGAGTATCCATCTTTAGCATACCCACCGCCAAGCACTTTAAATGTTGAAGGCTGTGCCACATCAATGGTGTCACCATTATAATAATAGTGCAACGAGTCGCAAGAATAGCCATCACCAAGCGCTTCCCCAATAATTTTGGGTTGTTTCGCTGTTTTTGACTCTTTCTGCTCTTCTTTGCTACACGACACCATCAGAAGTGTTACTCCGAAAAACAACAAATACTTTTTCATATTTATTACCAGAATTATCTCGGTTCAAAATTAACATAAATAACTCGTGTTTGCAACTTTTTCTTGCGAGCACAGCTCTTAAAATCTCATTCTTACAAGCTAATTAGACACATTTCACAAATTCTTACTAACTTTGTAACAAATATAATTACGAAATGAGAGCGTTACTAACATACATACTGCTTTCCATTTTTGCAGTGCACTGCTTTGCACAAGCAGAAAACGAAGTAGTTGATTCCGTTCTGGAAATCGACACTGTCTACATCTATCACGACTGGAAGGCAGTATTGAGCCACAGCCCTGTAGCTGCCTATTCTGGGCAAATCGTGTATCAAAACGACGAACTTGAAACGGTGATTTTCACCCCCGACCCCGAGCCACAGTTCGTTATCGATAATCAAGCGCTTGCCGTCTGTGTTGGCGACTCCCTTTGGCTCGCAAGTGCCAACTACCTCAACACGCATTTCAAACAACAACGAAAATGGTTCAGGAACTACATGCCTCTATATTTCACAGAAAAAATTGCTTTCGTGCAATTTTGGAATGATGACCCTGAAAAAACTTTCATCTACGACTTCCATCCATCGTTTTTCATTATTGACTTTGTTGGCAAACAATTGGTGGAACTCAACTATAAGGTGCTCACATCGCTCCTTGCCCGATACCCCGACTTGCAATGCCGCTATCTCGGCATGAAGAAATTTAAAGAAAGAGATGTGGTAGATTTCTTTTTTATGCAATACATCGACCGATTGAATAAAGACGATGATGCACTCACTATTATCGAACAATTAGAACTGCGCTAATAAATGATGAGCAACGAAGATATTCTCAAAGAAACCCGCAAGCAATTTTTTGCTTACCGTAACGGAATTATTGCCGACTTTCTACGTAAAAACGGCGACCCTCACACCATGATTATGGGATGCCTAATCACCGATATTGCACAAATTGCAAGCGCCATCACTCCAAATAAAGAGATAGCAGAAGCATTTTGGACCGACACCAAGCACCGCGAATGTCGCATGATTGCTCCCATGCTCTATCCCGAATCTGAAATGACGGAAGCCACGGCGATTGACTGGGCAGCAAGCGTGGAGTGCGAAGAAATAGCCGATGTGCTCTGCCATCGATTGCTTCGCAAATTGCCGTTTGCAGAAAAACTCTTCTATGCTCTTCAGACCAGTGATGCGCCATTGGCGCTTTATACTTCCATGAGGCTATTACTCAACCTCGTGATGCTGAACAAAGTTGACAAAAACGAAAAGTTAAAGGTCATGCTTGAGCAGCAGAAGGAAAATGCAGTTCCCAAAATACGCTGCGTCATCGACAGCATATTAGAAGAATTTGAAAATTAAAATGCCAAACAACAATATACGAAATCGGCGCATCTCGCAAGATACGCCGATTTTGTTATACATAGGGGTTGTTTTGTCGTTCGTCTTCCACCGTTGTGGTCGGCCCATGGCCAGGAATCAAAACTGTATTACCGGGCAATTCAAAAATCTTTGAGTGAATACTACTGATTAGTGTCCTTAAATTTCCGCCAGGCAAATCTGTACGTCCCACGCTCCTCTGGAAAATAGTGTCGCCCACAAAAGCGATGTTTTCTTGAGATATGTAGAAAACGACTCCGCCTTGTGTGTGCCCCGGTGTGGCTATAACCTTTATCTTCATTTCGCCTAAGCTCAATTCATCGCCATCTTCCAAATCTTTGTCAATTGAAAGCGAATTTGTCTGAATAGGCAAATGAAACAAGGAGGCTTGAGCCGACATGGAAAATGCCAACATAGAATCTTTCTTTGAGCCATAAACCTGAGCTCCGAATTTTTCAGCAGCCCACCTTGCTGCACATGCATGGTCAATATGGGAGTGCGACAACAGTATGTATTTCACATTCAGTTTCTCTCTCGAAACGATTTCTTCCACAGCTTGATACTCTTTAGCGTCCATCATTCCGGGATCAATGATTGCAGCTTCCAATGTAGCCTCATCCCACACAACAAACACATTCTCCCCAAACAGTTGGGTAATTACATTTTCAATTTTCATGATATAAATAGAT